>DASPMH010000636.1:0-4988 GCA_035627175.1 Terriglobales bacterium
GCCGGCACCGAAAATCCCGACCTCGACCGGCCGGCGATGAGCGTCACCCTCGACCGCGACGACATCACCTATCTCGTCGCCGACTACCTCGAGCGGCTCGAGGCGTCGCCGTTCTGGCAACTCGACGTCAAATCCGCTTCCCCCTCGCCCGTGATGGCGATCTGGCCGATCCAGAATGCCACCACCCAGCACCTCGACGATCAGATGCTGACCTTGCTGTCATCGATCGAAACCGCGCTGGTCAACACCGGCGAAGTGCGCGTCGTCGATCGCAGCAGCCAGGAAGCGCTGATGCGCGAGATCGGCTACCAGCAAGGCATGGGGTTCGACCCGCGCGCGGCGCAACGCCTCGGCAAGCAGCTCGGCGCGCAGTACTTCTTCACCGGCAAGATCACCTCGGTCGACGAGCGCCTCAGCAGCATGCGGCGCGTCCAGTACTCGCTGTTCCTCCAAGTGCTCGAAGTCGAAACCGGCGTGATCCGCTTCCAGAACGAAGTCACCCGCAGCAAGGCGCTCAAAGGCTGAAGAACGCCCCTCTCCGGCAGGGAGAGGGGCGGGGTGAGGGGATGAGATGTACGCGCCGTGGCTAGCGCTGCTGCTGCTTCTCTGCAGCGGCTGCGCCACCTACACCGACCACGTCATCCGCGCCAATCAGGCGGCAATCGCCGGCGATTATCCCAGCGCGATCGCCGAGATCAACGAACTGCTCGACGTCGATTCCGCCGACGAGATGCCCCGCAGATGGGGCGCCGACGCGGCGTTGCTGACCCTCGAGCGCGCCGTGCTGCAACAAGCAGTGACCCGCTACCCGGCCTCGGCTCGAGACCTCTCCGCCGCCGAGCAGGAGATCGAGCTGCTCGATCTGACTACCGATCCGGTCGGTGTGCTCGGCGGCTACATCTACAGCGATACGGCCAAGCCCTACAAGGCGCCGCCGAGCGAGCGCCTAGCGCTCAATGCCATCAACGTCTTGAACTACCTCGCTGTCGGCGATCTCAACGGCGCCGCCGTCGAAGTGCGACGCTTTCAGACGATGCGCGAGTTCCTCGCTTCCGAGCGCATCGACGATCATGGCGTCGCCAGCTTCGGGTCCTACCTCGCCGGCTTCGTTTTCGATCGCCGCGGCGAAGCGGACCGCGCTCTGCGCTACTACGACGAGGCTTTGGCCGTCGGCCCCTTGCCTTCGTTGGCCGTGCCGGCGAGCCGCTTGGCGCGCATCGGTAACTATCGCGGCCGCCACTTGAGCAGCGTCCTCGCTTCGGCTCCACGGGCGGCAGTCGGCGCTGCGCCAGCCGACGAGAGCAGCGAGATTCTCGTGGTGATCTCCTACGGCCGCGTTCCGGTCAAAGTGCCGCAAAGGATTCCGGTCGGTGCCGCCATCGGCATCGCCGGAGCAGCGGTGACCGACGACGTGCGCTGGCTCAGCCGGGGCGTTGCCAAGATGGTGGTCTACCCCGAGCTATCGCCGGTGCATCAGGTTCTCGGTCCACCGACCGTGCGCGTCGATGGCCGCCTCGTCGCTGCCGATCCGCTGATCGATTTCGAACGCGTCGTCCGCAACGAATACCAAACGATTAAGCCGAAGATCATTGCCGCGGCGTTGGTTCGAATGGCAGCGCGCGCCGGCATCGCCGAAGGGGCGCGCATCGGCGGCAGACAGGAGAGCGCGGCCCTCGGCGAGGTGCTGGCGCTGGTGGTGGAAGGAGCGCTGACCGGTTTGGATCGGCCGGACACGCGCTCGTGGACGATGCTGCCCGGGCGGGTAGCGGTGGCCCGCGTCCAAGTGCCGCCCGGCAGCCATGAAGTGGAGGTCACCTTCGCCGGCGCACCCGCGGCTCGGCGGTTGGGCTCGGTCGAAGTCCTCGATGACGGCTATGCCGCTGTGGTGGTGACCGAGCCGCGTTGATCCTTGTAGCCCTTACCTCCAACGCGACGCAGCTCGCGTCGCCTTCAGGGCTAGCGGCTCTACCGATGCGCGGCATCGTTGTTGCACTGGTTCTTGCGGCTGGTCGCCGCCGCCAGGCTGCGGCCAGACCTCACCATCGGAGGATCCCTGCAATGCATGCAATCAGCCGCGGTTTGAGCAGAGGGCGAGGGTCGTCGCTGCTGACGCGTCTCGGGCTCGGCACGGCAGTAGGCCTGGGCTACTACCTTTTCGATCCACGCTTGGGGCGACAGCGTCGAGCGCAATTGCGCGAGCAGCTGACCAGCAGTGCTCGCCACGGCACACGTGCCGCCGAAGGTCTCGGACGCGATCTCGGCAATCGGGCGCGTGGGGTGACGGCGAGAACCCGCTCGCGGTGGCACGCCGCGCCGGTAGACGATGCGACGCTGGTGGCGCGAGTGCGCTCCGAAATGGGTCGCTGGGTCGATGCCGCACACGCCATCGCGGTCGCCGCCGATCAAGGCGCGGTGACGCTCAGTGGGACGGTGGCGGCGCCAGAGCATCGGGCGCTGCTGCGACATCTGCGGCGGGTGCGGGGTGTCGATTCGATCGACGATCAACTGACCGTGATCGGCGCCGGAGACGGCCAATGGCTGCCACGCCTTCACCGCATGCAGGAAGGCTGGTCTCCGACCAAGCGCTTGCTCGCCGCCGGCGCAACCGCTCTGTTGTTACAGCGCTTCGGGCCGGTCGGACGAATTGCGTCGATGCTCGGTCTCTCCGCATACCGCCGGCGCGCCGGTCGCGACATTTTCCGGCAGGGTTTCGCCCCTGCCGCCCTGCGGCGCTGATCCCTTGTTGGGGGCATCCCCTGAGGCTAGCCTCGGGGATGCCCGATGCCGCCGCTCATCTTCCTCCTGTCGCTCCTGCTTCCCGTGTCGGCGGGAGCGCTGACGGTCGACGAGCTAGCGGACAACGACGTTTACACCGTCCGTTCCGTCAAAGTTGAAGGCGTCGGCTATTTGTTGGCGCGCTCGCTGCGCGGCTCGATGCTGAGCACGCCGCCACCGTGGTACACGCCCTGGCGGCGCTGGCTCGACCCGCCTCGTTTCAATCCCGAGATCTTGCGTAGCGATCTCGACCGCATCCGCACCCGCCTGCGTGAATCCGGCTATTACGAAGCTCAGCTGACTCACGAGCTCACTCTCGAGAAAGACCAGCTCGACATCCTGGTGCTGGTCGAGCAAGGCCCGGCATCGATCGTTCGCGAGGTGCGGCTGAACGCGACCGACTTCGACCTCGGCAGCGACGCCGACGCACTGCGTCGCCTGATACCAATCGCTGCCGAGAACGTCTTCACCCAGAAGGATTACGACAATAGCCGCAAGCAGATTGAACGCTTCTATCTCGAGCGCGGCTACGCCTACGTCTCGGTCGAGAAAGCCGCGGTCGTCGATACCGCTAGCGAAAGCGTCGTCGTCACTTACACCGTGACCCGGCGGCAGCTCGCCGTCTTCGGAGCCGTTGCCATCGAAGGGCTGCAAGACGTCCACGAGCGGCTGGTGCAACGCGAAGTCAACTGGCAGGCCGGTGACCCCTACGACCCGCGGCTGATCGAGGAAACCCAGGCCAATTTGTTTGGTCTCGAGCTCTTCCGCTCGGTCACCGTCGCACCGGCCAATCTCGAAGAAGGCAGCGGTGTCGTCGACATAGCGATCCACTTGGCCGAAGGGCCGCAGCGCAGCATCCGCGTCGGCATCGGCTATGGCCTCGAAGATCAAGCCCGCGGACAGCTGCAGTGGCAGCACAACAACTTCTGGGGCGGCGGCCGCCGCCTCGGCTCGCGACTGAAGGCGTCGATGATCGAGCAATCGGTAGAGGGCGAATTCCGCCAGCCCTATTTTCTCCATCCCGATCAGACCTTCGTGCTGCCGCTGACGCAGGGACGGCAGGACGAGCCCGGTTTCACCGTGCTGTGGACGCGACTGGCGCCGCGGATCGAGCGGCAATTCTTTCCCCACCTGCGCGCCTCGGTCGGTTACAACATCGAGTACGACAAGCTGACCAAAGTTTCCGACGACACCCAGATGCGGCTGGCCGGCTTTCGCGACAAGGGTATCGTTTCCAGCATCACCGCATCGATCGAGCGCAACACCGCCACCAACCTGCTCGATCCGCAGGACGGCAGCGTGCTCAGTCTCGCCGTCGAAGTCGCCGGCGGTCCGCTACAAGGGAATTTCAGCTTCTATCGCGGTGTCGCCGAGGCCAAGCGCTACTTTCCCATTTTCGGCACGCGAGTGATCGCGACGCGGCTGCGTCTCGGCGCCGGCGACGGCTACGGCCACAGCGAAGATCTGCCGGTGTTCCGCCGCTTCTTTTCCGGCGGCATCAGCAGTGTCCGCGGCTACGGCCGCTACAAGCTCGGGCCGCTGACTGACAGCAATAATCCGATCGGTGGCCGCAGCCTGATCGAAGCCGCGATCGAGCTGCGCACACCGGTGTGGGGCGATCTCGGCGCGGTGGCGTTCTTCGACGCCGGCGCCGTCGATCTCAAACCGTTCCGCTATGACGTCGGCGAGCTGCAGTACGCCGTCGGTCCTGGCATTCGCTATGCCACTCCGGTCGGACCGATCCGCTTCGACGTCGGCTTCCCGCTCAACCAACCGTCGGGATTGCCGGGGTGGCAGATCCACTTCAGCATCGGTCAGGCATTCTGAGGCAGGCAAATGGCGCGGCGGCAACAAAGCTCCGAGTCGACGGCACCGCGCCGGCAGCGTACCTGGGCGCGCCGAGTACGCCTGGCGATCGGCTTCACCATAACGCTGCTACTGCTATTGATCGCGACCGCACTGCTGCTGTCACAGACGGCGACGTTTCGGCAGTGGCTGGCCCGCGAGGTCATCATCCGTGCCAATACCGCCCTGCTCGGGCAGGTTCGGATCGGCAGCCTCGACGGCAACTTGCTCGGCAACCTCGAGCTGCGCGACGTCGAGCTGACTCTGGACGGCCAGCCGATCGTCACCATCGCCCGCGCCAGCGCCCGTTACGATTTGCTTCGCTTGATCCAGAAGCAGCTGCGCTTGAGCCAGATCGAGCTCGAAGG
>DASPMH010000637.1:0-2975 GCA_035627175.1 Terriglobales bacterium
GTGCGAGCGAAGTTGATGTCTTCGTTGAGCGTCTCCGATAGCGACCAGGCCTGCAACCGGGCGATGGCGAGCACGTCCTGCGGGCGCCAGTCGGCCAGGCTCATCGGTGTCTCGTTCAAGACGATGCCGTCGGTGTACTCCGGCGGCATCTGCGCCCCGTTGCGACCGGCGCGCAGGTCGTCGAGCCAGCCGTTGACGCCCGCCGTGTAGGCTTCGATGATGGCCGCGACCTCGGCATCGACCGACTGGATATGCTCCCACATCGCTTCCTCGAGACGCCGGCCGTCGCGGGTGGTGAACGAGGTGCGCATGGCGACGTCGGTATCCAACGTCAGCAAACCGAGCACCTCGCTCAGCCGTCCCTCGGCCAAGCGGCGGAACATGTCCATCTCGAAGAAGCGGGCACTTGCGCTGAGGTAGCCCTGCGCCTGAATCACCGCTCGGGTCGTCGGTCCGTAGACGTGCGGGAAGCCGTAGTCGTCGACGATCACCTCGACCTCGCCCTCGAGACCGGGAATGACGATGCGGTTCGGATCGCTGGTCGCCGTCGGTGACGCGGTGGCGGTGGGCGGAACGGAGGTCGCCGTCGCGCTCGGGGGTATGGCGGTAGTCGTCGGCGCAATTGCCGTCGCGGTTGCGCTCGGCACGACCGTCGGCACGGTCGTCGCCGTCGCCGGCACGACCGTAGGTGTCGCGCTCGGCGGCGCGACCGTAGGTGTCGCGCTCGGCGGCGCGATGGAAGGTGTCGCCGTCGGCCGCACCAAGGTCGGTGTTTCGCTCGGTGCCGGCGATCCGGTGGCAACGGCGGCAAAGCGCTGCTCGTCGTCGTCTCCGCATCCGGTAAGCGATAGGGTCAGTGCGGCGATCACCGCGGCGAAGCTGCGAAGCGCAAGGTTCGGCATGTTCCCTCTCTGGTGCGAGCCCAAGGCGTTGACTGGCGCTGTCTTAGCTACCTTTGCAGGCAAATTGAAAGCCGCGCGTCACGACAGGAGCGTCAGCAGATCTTCCGCCAATGTCAGCACCCGCGCCTGAGCCTCGGCAGGCATCTTAGCGAGCATTGGCTCGACATAGGCGCGGAAATGCCCAGCGGCCGCGCGCCGATCGCCGCGCAGACAAAGTGCCTCGACCTCCCATAGGCGGTACGACAGAGGTCGGGTCTCGTCGGCGTCGAGATCCGGAAGATGATCGATGGTGGCGCGCAAGGCTTCCGCCAGCTCGAAGTCGTGCACCAGCGGCCGGGTCCGTTCGTCGAAGCCGAGACCCATCACCGTCTGCTCGAACAGCTCGCCGCGGATCACCACCGGCCCGTTCCAATATTCGAGCGGCAGGTCGTGTGCCGGCGCCGGAACCAGCGGCTCGGAGGTGACTTTCATCTGCCATTCCGGAACGGCGAGCTGGTAGCGGTGCGGGTAGTAACACGGCCCATTGGAGACCCGCCGGCGCGGCGCAATGATCCCCGGGTCGCGCGCGTATTCGGGGATGGTCAGCTCGACTCGGTGGGTCGAGCGCAATTCGAAATCCGATTGCGGGCCCTGCGCCGAGATGCCGGTCCACGGCACCGGCGCATTGCGCTGCGGGCGGAGGTACTGGTGGAAGCAGGTCATGTCCCAGCCGTTGTCGAACTGCAGCATGCGCCACTCACGCCGGTAGCGCCGATTGCGCCGATCTTGATGGGTGCTCGGGTGCACCTCCGACCACTGGCGATCGATCCAGCCGACGTCGCCGGCAACGGCTTCGCTGTGGTCGCCCCAGCTGATCCGGCCGCGCATGTTCAAACCGCTCTGGAAGTAGGAATACACCGGCCGGCTACCGAGGAAGGTCACTTCCCCGCCGAGCTCTCGTCCGCCCAGCGGAGCGGGCGGCCGTTCGGCCTCGAGCACCAGCTCGAGCTTCATCGTCGCGGCGTTCTGATCGATGCCGCTGAGCTCGAGTTCCCAGGCGAACGGACGGAAGCGATCTTCGGATTCGAGCAGCGAATCCCAGCGGCCCGCAGCTCGGCTGCCGTCGTAGCGCAGCCCCATCCGGCCGGGTGTCAGGCTGAGCTTGTGGCTCTGACGGATGCGCGGCGGTCGAGGGAAGTCGTATTCGGTACAGGTGCCGTACTCGCCGTGATCGCAATCGAACAAGGCGAAAGTGAAGAAGCTGGCGCGGATGGTGTTCCACAGCAGCCGGGCGTCGGAGAACACCGCCATGAAGGCGTAGCGGCGATCGGTCGATTCGCCTTGCAAGAAACCATCGACAAAGTAGGTCGAGGTGGCGAGATCGGCTTGCAGACCGTCGCAAGCCGGGAAGGTGAAGCGACGCGAGTCGCCCCAATCAGCGGTGTACGGATATCGTCTCCAATCGCTCAAGCGGGTCGACCTGCGCCAAGTTGGTTACTCAATCATCGCCAACGGCGCAATGTGGTGTACAAAAGAAAGGGCCAAGAAAACGAGGTAGTCCGTTCAGAACGGACACCTCGCTCTTGGCCCCGGGGCCGCAAGCTCAGCCTTCTCGGCAAGCGGCGATCAGACTGCGTCGGCGCCGCGCTCGCCAGTGCGGATGCGCAAGGCGTCTTCGATGCTGGCGACGAACACTTTGCCATCGCCGATGCGCCCGGTGCGGGCGGCGCCGACAATCGCTTCGACGACCTGGGTCGTCTTGGCGTCGTCCACGACGACCTCGACTTTGATCTTGGGCAGGAATTCGACCACGTATTCCGCGCCGCGGTAGAGCTCGGTGTGACCTTTCTGGCGGCCGAAGCCGCGAACCTCACTGACGGTCAGACCGGTGATACCGACTCCGGCAAGCGCTTCTTTGACGGCATCGAGTTTGAACGGTTTGATCACTGCTTCCACTTTTCTCATTAGCCCACCTCCTTCGCAGGAAACGGCAAAGGCCCACTCTCCACCATCGCGAAGCCGAGATTCATGAAGAACACCAGCATGCCGGCAATCAACACCGAGACCGTGTCGATCATCACTTTCGGCGTGCCG
>DASPMH010000638.1:0-2920 GCA_035627175.1 Terriglobales bacterium
CCGGCGAGCGGGTGATCGCCGACACGCCTGCCGATGTTCTGCTGTTGGAATCGCTGATGACGGCCGAAGGCATCGGCCGGCGCGGCGAGCTACGGCCCGGCGATTCCGGCAACGTCTTTGCTCCGTACTGAGGAAGTGAAATACTCGGCGCGATGTCTCGCTATTGTGTAGCGATCGCGCAGATCAACCCGCGCCTCGGCGACGTCGAGGCGAACCTCGCCATCTACGAGCAGCAGCTCGAGCGGGCGAAGTCGTCGGGCGCCGATCTGGTGGTCTTTCCCGAGCTGTCGTTGACCGGCTACTTCCTCAAGGACATGGTCCCGGGCATTGCCCTGCGGTTGGATGCCCCGATCGTCTCCCGCCTGCGCGAGTTGAGCCGCGGCTGTGCCCTGGTTGCCGGCTTCGTCGAGGAGGCGAGCGACTTCCGCTTCTACAACTCCGCCGCCTATTTCGAGGACGGCGAGCTGCGCCACGTGCATCGCAAGGTGTATCTGCCCACCTACGGTCTCTTCGACGAAGGCCGCTACTTCGCCCGTGGCGCGCGCATCCGCGCTTTCGATTCGAAATTCGGGCGCTGCGCCATCCTGATCTGCGAAGACATGTGGCACGTCTCGACCGCCTACATCGCGACCCTCGACGGCGCCTTGTCGATCTTGTGCCCGTCGACGAGCCCGCTGCGCGGTATCCCGGCGACCGGGATGCAGGACGAGAACGCTCGCTATTGGGAGATGATCAACACCACCTACGCGCAGACGTTCGCGCTCTCGATCGTCTATGCCAATCGCGTCGGCTTCGAGGACGGCGTCGGCTTCTGGGGCGGCTCGGAGATCGTCGCCGCCGATGGAGAACGGCGCTGCAAGGCGGAGTATTACGAGGAAGATCTGGTGATGGCGGAGATCGATACCGCCGACGTGCGGCGCCAGCGGGTCGCCTCGCCGCTGTTGCGCGACGAAGAGGTCGAGCTGACTATCAACGAGCTGATCCGCATCGGCGGGCGGCCGTGCCGAGACGAGCCGGCTGAGACGCCGCTTCGCCCCGCACCCGCGGTCATCGGCGCTAGCAAGAGGCGCAAGTCGTGAGCCGTCACTGGCCCGAGCTGCCGACCAATCCGGCACTGGTTCGCCGCATCCTGGTGGCTTTCGTAGCCAACGAGGTCCGCAAGGTCGGCATGGACCGCGTCGTGGTGGGCCTGTCCGGTGGCGTCGATTCTGCGGTCAGCGCCATGCTCGCCGCCGAAGCGCTCGGCAGCGAGAACGTCTTGGCGATCCAGATGCCGTACCGCCTGTCGAGCCCGGAATCGCTCGCTCATGCGGACGAGGTGGTGGCGCGGAGCCATATCCAGACGCTGCGCATAGAGATCACGGCGCAGATCGATGCCTACTTCGAGCGTTTCCCCGAGGCGGATCGCACCCGCCGCGGCAACAAGATGGCGCGCGAACGAATGACCATCCTCTACGATCATTCGGCGCGCTGGCGGGCGCTGGTGCTCGGCACCAGCAACAAGACCGAGCTGCTGCTCGGCTACGGTACCTTGCACGGCGACATGGCCTCGGCGCTCAATCCGATTGGGGATCTCTACAAGAGCCAGGTTTGGGCTCTCGCCGAGCACATCGGTGTGCCTGCCGCGATCGTGCAGAAGCAGCCCTCCGCCGATCTCTGGAGCGGCCAGACCGACGAAGGCGAGCTCGGCTTTACCTACACGGAGGTTGACCAACTGCTGTATCGCATGGTCGACGAGCGCTGCAGCGACGAGGAGCTGATCGCCGCGGGCTTCGAGCGCGACTTCGTCCGGCGCATTACCGAGATGATTCGCAGCTCGCAGTTCAAGCGGCGCCTGCCGGTGATCGCCAAGCTGTCGCAGCGCACCATCGACCGCGATTTCCGCTACGCCCGAGATTGGGGTCGATGACGGCAGCGGGGACGCTGTATGTCGTGGCGACGCCGCTCGGCAATCTCGAGGACATTACGCTTCGTGCTTTGCGGATCCTGCGCGAGGTCGATGCCATTGCCGCCGAGGACACTCGCCACAGCCGCAAGCTTCTCGATCACTATGGCATCAGCAAGCCGTTGATCAGCTACTACGACGAAGTCGAGCGGCGCCGCGCTCCGGAGCTGGTTGCCCGCATTCAGCGCGGCGAGTCGATCGCGCTGATTTCCGACGCCGGCACGCCGTGTATCGCCGATCCGGGCTACCGCCTGGTCAATGCCGCAATCGACGCCGGCGTCGCGGTCGTCGCCATCCCCGGCGCATCGGCGGTGGCGGCGTCGCTGTCGGTGGCGGGGCTGCCGACGGATCGTTTCGTTTTCGAAGGCTTCGTGCCGGCGAAGCCGGTCGCGCGGCGGAAGTTCTATGCCGGGCTGATCGACGAGACGCGCACCACCGTAGTGTACGAAGCCGCGCGGCGGTTGACGGCGAGCCTCGCGGATCTGCTCGCGACCTTGGGGGATCGGCGCATCGCCATGGTGCGCGAGCTGAGCAAGATGTACGAGGAAGTGCTGCGCGGCACTGCCTCGAGCTTGCACACGACGCTGACCGAGCGCGAACGCGTCCAAGGGCTGCAGGGGGAATTGACGATGCTGATCGGCGGCGCCAGCGCCACCGCCGAGGAGATCGCACCCGAGGAGCTGGCCCAGGCGATCGCCAAGCTCAGAGCCGAAGGCAAAAGCCTGAAGGAAGCCTCGCAGATCCTCAGCCGCGAGACCGGCATCCCCAGGCGAGAAATCTACAAGCGCGGCTTGGAGTGAAGGGCGTTTCGTCTGCGAGTCGACAGCGGCAAGCGGCACGGCTCGCAGCGCTCGGGGGGCTTGAGCCGAGGTTTCTTGGTCGTCGCAAAGATGTTCCGACTGGCGATACTTACGAGCCCCGGTTCGACCTGAGAGCCTCACCAGCGCCGACACTGGTGAAATGAGCCAACGAACC
>DASPMH010000639.1:0-2234 GCA_035627175.1 Terriglobales bacterium
TCACCTCAACGCAGCGACGTATCGCTTCCTCGAGTTGGTCGCCGAGTTCGATCGCGAGCAAGCGTTCGCGCGTCACGGGCTCATCAACACGGCGCAGTGGCTGAACTGGCAGTGCGGCATCGGGCCCGTCGCTGCGCGCGAAAAGGTGCGTGTCGCTCGTGCGCTCGAGGAGCTCCCCGAGATCGCGGACGCGTTCGCCAAGGGTGAGATCTCGTACTCGAAAGTGCGCGCGATGACGCGCGTCGCGACGCCGGCGAATGAGTCCGTGCTCGTGCACGTCGCGCGCAACGGCACGGCGGCGCATGTCGAGAAGCTGGTGCGCAAGTATCACTGGACGCAGCGGCGTGATGCGGGAAAGCTCGCGCAGCTTCAGCACGAGCAACGCCGCGTCACGTATTTCTATGACGAGAACGGCGAACTGATCTTGAACGCACGGCTGCCGCGAGAGATCGGCGCCGTCGTTCGCAAAGCGATCGAAGCGGCCGTCGAAGCGCTGCGCGAGCCGGCGGAAAATGTTTCCGCGGAAACTCAAGTCGCGGCGGAGCAGCCGACATCCGCGGAGCGACCCACCGCCGGTGCTCGGCGCGCCGATGCGCTGCACCTTATCGCTGAGGCATTCCTCGCGCACAGCGGCGAGGAAACGGGCGCTGGCTCGAGCGCCGATCGCTATCAAGTCGTCGTGCACATCGACCAAGTCATTCTTTGCGAGGAGGGCGGCTCGACCGATGACGAGCCGCACCGCTGCGAGCTCGAGGACGGCCCGGCGCTGGCGCTCGATACGGCGCGGCGCTTGTCGTGCAATGCCACGATCGTCGGTCTCGTCGAAGACGCGGAGGGCGAGCCGCTGAGCATCGGCCGCAAGTCGCGCAGTATTCCGCCGTCCATCGCCAGGGCGCTGCGGGCTCGCGATGGCGGCTGTCGATACCCGGGTTGCGACCGTACTCGCTTTACCGAAGGCCATCACGTCAAGCACTGGGCGAACGGCGGTGAGACGAAGCTCGGCAATCTCGTGACGCTGTGCGACTTTCACCACAGGCTCGTGCACGAAGGCGGCTACGGGCTCGCGGTGACCGACGACGGACTCTTCGCTTTCACTCGCCCGAATGGGAAGCGGGTCGAGGAGAACGGTGCACAATGTTTCAGCGGAAACATCTCGCGACTGCGCCCGAGCTATGGCGGGTTCGAGGAATCGCTGCGCATTCACATGCTGAATCGCGAAGCGAACCTCAAGATCACGGCCGACACGGGCCGCTGCCAGTGGCGCGGGGAGCGCATGGACTACAGCCAGGCCATCGAAGGCATGCAGTTTCTCGATCAGCGGGCTGATGGCTAACCGGCGAGCACGCTGAGATACTCATGCGGCCATTGCGGCCTCGGGAACAGCGATGTTTGGACTCACGCATCTCGGCATCATTCACACGTTGATCAGCCTCGTCGCCGTGGCGGCCGGAATCGTTGCGTTCGTGCGCTACGGCTCCGTGTCGCTTCGCACCAATGCTGGGCTCCTGTACGTCGCGGCGACGGTGCTGACGTGCGTTACGGGCTTCGGTATCTACAAGACCGGCGCGTTCGGGCCGGCACACGCGGTCGGCGTGCTGACGCTCGTCGTGCTCGCGTTCGCGGTGCTCGTCGAGAAACGGCCGCTGTGGGGCGCGATCTCGCGGCCCGTCGAAGCGGTGAGCTACACGACCACCTTCTTTTTGCACATGATCCCGGCGATCAACGAGACGACGACACGTTTGCCGCCGAGCGCACCGCTTGCCGTGGGGCCGAACGATCCGCTGATCCTGGCGCTCGTCGGAGTCGCGCTGGCGCTCTACATCGTGGGCGCGGCGGTGCAGGTGGTACGCTTGCGAGCAGTCGTCCCGGCGGGCACGCGATAAGCGAGGGAGTATCGAAGCATGCGTCGACATCACGTGCGTTTGAAGCCGCTGTTCGGCGTGTTGTTGGCGAGTACGTGTGCACCGCTGCAGGCGCAGGACGCCGGCAACTGGGGCTTCTACTCCGCAGGCCAGGGCGCCATGCGTTACTCGCCGCTCGCGCAAATCGACGCCTCGAACGTCAGCGGACTGCGCGTCGTGTGGCGCCACAAGCAGGCCGATCCGGCGATCCTTGCGGCCAACCCCGATTTCGCGCTCAACAACCGTTACATGGTCACGCCGATCTACGTCGACGGCCTGTTGTACGTGCCGAACGGTTTCGGCCTCACGGAAGCCATCGATCCCAAGACCGGC
>DASPMH010000640.1:0-6158 GCA_035627175.1 Terriglobales bacterium
GTCGGCGACGATGGCGATGGCACGCCGGCCGAGATCGCGGATCTCCGCGGCGACCGGCTCGAGCTCGGCGAGGGTACGGCTGGCGACCGCGATGTCGGCACCGGCACGCGCCAGAGCGAGCGCCATGGCGCGGCCGAGACCCTTGCTGCCGCCGGTGATCAGCGCGGTCTTGCCGCTGAGATCGAAACAACGGAGCGTCATCCGCTCTACTTTCGGTCCCCCCTCCTTTCTAAGCACCGACCGCCCTACAGCGGACAGCCGTTGAGGGCGTTGACCACCGCGGCAAGAATCTCGTCGACGGTGATCTGCTCGTCGCCGTTGGTGTCGCTGCTCTCGCAGTTGCTGAGATCGACGTTGCCGAGGGCGATGTTCACCAGCGTCAGGATCTCATCGACGGTGACCGCGTCGTCGTTGCTGCAGTCGCCGGTGCAGCTCGGCTCCTCGGTCGGCGTCTCCGTCGCCGTCGCGGTCGCGGTTGCCGTCGGCGTCTCGCTCGGCGTCGCCGTTTCGGTCGCGGTCGCCGTAATCGTCGCCGTCGCGGTGACCGTAACCGTCGCGGTGGCGGTGACGACGACGGTATTGGTCGGGGTCGCGGTCAGTGTGACCGTCGCGGTCTCTGTCGGCGTGGCGGTGTGACTGTCGGTCGCCGTCGGCGTCGCGGTCTCGGTCGGGGTAGCGGTATCGGTGGCCGTCGGAGTGTTGGTCTCCGTCGGCGTCTCGGTCGCAGTGTCGGTCGGCGTGAAGGTCGCCGTCTCGGTCGGCGTCTCGGTGACCGTCGGAGTTTCCGTTGCTGTCGGCGTATCGGTCGAGGTCGGCGTCACCGTCGGTGTCTCGGTGTCGGTCGGCGTCGCGGTGGCAGTGAACGTCGCGGTCTCGGTCGGCGTTTCGGTCACCGTGGGCGTATCGGTCGAGGTCGGCGTCTCGGTCGGAGTTTCGGTATCGGTCGCCGTCGGTGTGACCGTTGGGGTCTCGGTGTCAGTTGCGGTCGCGGTCACCGTGGGTGTCTCCGTCGGTGTGGCGGTGTCGGTCGCGGTGGGCGTTGCGGTATCGGTCGGAGTCACCGTCGGCGTCTCCGTCTCGGTCGGCGTTTCGGTGGCGGTGAAGGTCGCGGTGTCGGTCGGCGTCTCGGTAGCGGTAGCCGTTGCGGTCGGCGTCGCGGTGTCGGTGGGCGTTTCCGTCGCCGTCGCGGTCGCGGTCGCGGTGTTGCTTGGCGTAGCGGTGGCCGTATCGGTCGGGGTTGCGGTGGCAGTGGCGGTGTCCGTCGGAGTGACTGTGGCGGTGTTGGTGGCGGTCGCCGTCGCCGTCGCGGTGAAGGTGGCGGTGCTGGTCGCCGTCGAGGTCGGCGTCGGTGTCGGCCCCACCGGCGCAAGCCGGCCGATCTTCTTCGAGAAGAACAGGGTGAACCAGATGTTGTTGTCACTGCCGGCGGCGATGCCGAAGGGTGCGATTTCCGGAGCGACAGGGAACAAGGTCACGCTGCCGCTGGTGGTGATGCGGCCGACGTTGTTGCCATTGCCGAAATCGGTGAACCACAGATTGCCGTCGGGACCGGTGACGATCTCTTGCGGAATGGTGCCGGCGCCGGTCGGAAATTCCGTGATGGTGTGAGGCGGCGCAACCAGGATGCGTCCGACGCGACTATCCATCGACTCGGTGAACCATAGGTTGCCATCCGGGCCGCTGGTGACGTCGAGCGGTTCGGCGCCAGGTAGCAAGGGGAATTCGGTGATGGTGTGCGGTGCGACCGGCGAGATACGCCCGATGCGATCGCCGTCGAGCTCGGTGAACCAGAGATTGCCGTCGGAGCCGGCGGTGATGCCCCGCGGATTGCTCATCGGCAGCGGCAGCGGAAACTCGGTGATCACACCGGCCGGAGTGATACGGCCGATCTTCGAGGCATTCGCCTCGGTAAACCAGAGATTGCCGTCGGGGCCGGTGGTAATGTCGATCGGCCCGCTGTTGGCGGTCGGCACGACGAACTCGGTCTTGATGCCGCCCGGCGTCAGACGCCCGATGCGATTGCCGCTGAAGGCGGCATACCAGAGGTTGCCGTCGGGCCCGGTGGTGATGCCGGAAGGGCCGCCGGCGGTGGTGGCAATCTCGGTGATCATGCCGCTGGTGGTGATGCGGCCGATCTTGTCGGCGGTGAAGACGGTGAACCACAGTGCGCCGTCGGGCCCGTCGGTGATTCCAGCCGGATTGCCGGCCGGTGTCGGTAGCGGAAAGGCCTGCACCATTTGCGCGCGCGCCGCGGTGGCGAACGAGCTGAGAGCGAGCAGAGCCAATAGCAAGCAGCATCCCTGACGGATCGAGCGGTTCATCATGAGGGCAATCTCCACGGAAAAGGGGGGAATGCGGAACTAGGACACTCTGTTGGGAAAAACAAGACGTCGGGAATGAGGGAAAACCGAGGGGAGGGGTGACCGTGGAGAACGGCCACCCCGCTATGGGGGGGACACCCCTCGGGTCCCGGCGCTGGCGCGCCGTGACGTCGTCAACAACGCGTGAGCGAATAGCACATGCAGGAACAAGTGTTCCAGTAGCTAGCGGGAATTTTTCTTTCGCTCCTTGCTTCGCGCCCTTTGCTTGTCAGCGATTGCGGACTACACCGCGAGCGAAAGGAGTGCGGCGATGCTCAAGGAATTCAAAGAATTCGCTATGCGCGGCAACGTCGTCGACATGGCCGTCGGCGTCATCATCGGTGCCGCCTTCGGCAAGATCGTCAGCTCGCTGGTCAGCGACGTGCTGATGCCGCCGATCGGGTTGATCACCGGCAATGTCGACTTCTCCAACCTCTTCATCAATCTCTCGGGCGCGCCCTACGACACGGTTGCGGCGGCCAAGGCTGCGGGCGCGCCGACGATCAACATCGGGGTGTGGTTGATGGCGGTGATCGATTTTCTGATCGTCGCCTTCGTCGTCTTTCTGGTGGTCCGCGCCTTGAACCGTTTGAAGAAGGCGCCGGCGCCGACGCCGACCACCCAGGCCTGTCCCTTCTGTCTCTCGACGATTCCGCTACTCGCCAAGCGCTGCGCCCATTGCACCTCCGAGCTGTCAGCGTAAGCGCGGGCGAAGCGGAATGTCGTTGACCGAAGCGGACGCGCCACCTACAAGCGCGGTGGAAATCTCGACACAGTGCGCTTGTCTCAATCGACGCAAGCACTGGTAGAGATCGGATTCACATTGCTGCATCGGCTCCAAGCGCGCGAAATCGTTGACATGCCAAGATGTGCGGTTGCGAGAATTCCGTTTGACAAAGAACAATGATCATTAGAGATTAGGCCGCCGTTAGCCTTGGGATCTTCGGCAAAGAAAAAACAGGTTGAGGCTCGGCACCTTGCCGACCGCACAGGGGAGTTCTGCATGAGACGAGTGTTCGTGGCGTTGCGATGTACAGTCAGTTGCTTGGCGGTTCTGCTAAGCAGTGTGGCTCTTGCCCAAGAGTCGCCGCTTGGTGGCCGCATTCAGGTGATTGTCGGTCCGCCGCATGCGGTTCCCGATGGTCCTACGTTTGTCGCGATCGGTGATATCGATAACGACGGGATCAACGACGCGGCGATCAGCAGCCCGAACGCGGATCAGATCATCTCGGCGCTCAGCGCCGGCGACGGCACCTTCGCCGCACTGATCACCTTCCCGGTCGGCCGCCGTCTCGGCGATCTGGTGCTGTTGCCCGCCAACACCGACAACAACCTCGACGTCGCCTCGACCGACTCGACCGTCTCCAACCTCGGCGGCGGCGTCTTCGTCTCGGCGGGCTCGGGTGACGGCCGCTTCGGCATCCCGACCTTCGTCGAAGCGACGACCCGCGCGGCGCGCATCGTCACCGCCGACTTCGACAACGATGGTGACATCGATATCGCCACCGCCAACGGCCGGCGTGTCAACTTCCAGACACGCGACCAGGACATCAGCGTCATCCTCAATCGCGGTCAGAACCGTGGCTTCGCTCCCGGCGTCGGCTACGCGATCGGCGCTCAGACGCAGCCTGAGGATATCGCTGTTGCCGACTTCGACAGCGATGGCGACACCGACATCGTCGTGCTCGACACCGATCCTCGCAATACCGATGAAGTGGTGCTGACCCTCAACAACGGCCTGGCTCAATTCCTGACGGTGACGAACTTCGTAACCGGCCTCGGCGGCGCCGCGATGGTGGTCGACGATTTCAATCTCGACGGCATTCCCGATATCGCCGTCGTCAACGACGACACCAGCCGCCGGCTGTATTCGCTGTCGGTCCTGCTCAATCGCACTCGCAGCGTCAACGGCACCCTCTTCGGCACCGGCGTCTTCGACGTCTTGCCCCCGGTCGGCGTGCCTTGCCCCTCCTCGCTCAACGGCGTGCCGATCACCTGCTTCATGCAGGACCTCGGCGCCGGCGACTTCAATGCCGACGGCGTCACCGATCTGGTGATCTCGATCGATACCCGCGCCGATGACGATATCGGCGTCGTCACCCCCGGTATCCTCAGCTACTTCGAAGGCCTCGGCGACGGCAGCTTCGTCTCCTCGAGCCAGGTCAACGTCGGCGCCGGCGTTGCCGGGATCGACGTCGGCGACGTCACCGGCGACGCCCTCGTCGACGTGGTCGTTGCCGAAACTCGTGTCGATACCATCACCATCGTTCGTAGCGTTATGCCGCCGGAGCGTCCCAACGGTGAGCCCTGCCGCATCGCCCAGCAGTGCCAGTCGGGCGCCTGCGTCGACGGCGTCTGCTGCGAGACCTCTTCCTGCGAGGCTCCGGACCGTTGCGACATTCCGGGCAGCGAAGGCGTCTGCACGCCTCCCGGCGACAACGGCGATCGTTGCGAGCTCGGCGAGCAGTGCAACTCGGGCTTCTGCGTCGACGGCTTCTGCTGCTCGACCCGCAATTGCCCTTCGGGTCAGTTCTGCAACACCGGCAGCTGCGCCCCGCCGGCTCCTCCGGGAGTGCCGTGTAGCGCCGATCAGCAGTGCAATCCGCCGAACTGCGTCGACGGCTTCTGCTGCACCCAGCCGGACTGTCCGGTCGGTGAGCGCTGCGACATCCCCGAGATGGAAGGTATGTGCACGCCGCGCCTCGATCTCGGCGAGCCGTGCGCTGCCGATGGCCAGTGCTCTTCGAACTTCTGCACCGACGGCGTCTGCTGTCAGGTGAACGACTGCGGCCCGGGCCGCGCCTGCGACATCTCGCCGCGCGAAGGCTTCTGCGAGCTGCTGCCGACCCCGACCCCGACCGCGACGGCCACCCCGACGCCACAGCCGAACGGCTTCCCCTGCCAGCGTCCGGACCAGTGCGCCAGCAACTTCTGCGTCGACGGCACCTGCTGCGGCACCGCCAACTGCCCGCCGAATCAGTTCTGCAACATCAGCACCGAGAACGGCAACTGCTCGCCGCGCAATGACATCGGCGAATGCTGCAACATCGACAGCGACTGCCGCACCATCAACTGCGACTTCGATTCGCCGGAACGTCCGCAAGGCTGCAACGGGGCTTGCGCTCCGGTGCGCACGCCCACGCCGATCGGTATCGGCGGCCTGTGTGACATGACCAGCGATTGTCAGCCGGGCCTGTTCTGCAATATCCGTGAGGGAGGGCTCTGCTGCGTAGAGCTCGAGTGCCCGGCCGGCACATCCTGCCGTGTCCCCGGTAGCGAAGGTCTCTGCCGTGCGCTAGCGACGCCGACTCCGACGCGCTTACCCAATGGTAGGCCTTGCAGCGCGAACAACGAGCAGGCGTGCGCCAGCGGCAACTGCGTCAATGACGTTTGCTGTCAGGAAGCGGCGTGCCTCGGTATCGATCGCTGCGATATCTTCGGTGAGGAGGGCCGCTGCCTGCCGCCGCTGCAAGCGGGTCAGCCCTGCCAGACCAACACCGATTGCCTCCCCGGTCTGCAGTGCCGCAACGACGACGGCCTCGGCTTCCGCTGCACGCTCCGCGATCCCACGGCGACGCCGGTCCCGACGGACCCGCCGACGGCGACGCCGGGGAATACGGTGGTCGTCAGCCGCGACAGCGGTGGCTGCGCCATCGCCGCGACCAGCACCAGCGACAGCAACGCCATCTGGCTGCTGCTCGGCCTGCCGCTGATGGTCTGGGCCCGCCCGCGCCGCTAAGCGCAGCGGTAACCAGCAACGCCTAAAAGGGCGGCTCGCAAGAGCCGCCCTTTTTCGTT
>DASPMH010000641.1:0-2090 GCA_035627175.1 Terriglobales bacterium
AGTACACCAGCGAGCAGGCGATACGCGACGCTCTCGTCGAGCAGTTGCGCCAGGGCCATCGTCAGGGGCGCAAGAGCATCGTCGTCGGCCATCATCCGCTCGATAGCGAAGGGTCGCACGGCGGTCATTTCGATTTCGACCACCACCTTTTCCCGCTGCGAATGGTCGCTGCCTACGTGCCTTTCTATATGGAGTGGCTGCCGCTGCCGATCATGGGCACGGCGATCATGCAGTATCGCGCCTGCTGCTCGCCGAGCGCGCAGGACATGTCGCACCGGCGCAACGAGCACATGCGTGCGGCGCTGTCGGTGGCGATGGCGAAAGCGGAGCGGGAAGGATATGGGCCGCTGCTCTTTGCCGCCGGGCACGACCACACCTTGCAGGTTTTCAAGGGTGAGCGGGGGCCGAAGTACACCGCGGTCAGCGGCCTCGGCTCGAGTCACAAGGCTTCGCCGGTCGGATCGAATCGTCGCACGCTGTTCGCTCATTCCAATCCCTTTCGGCCCGGTCTGATGATGGTCGATTTTCACCGCGATGGCAGCGTGCGCTTGAGCGTGATCCAGAAGACCGGAGATGCCGAGGAAGGCGAGGAGACCTTTACGATGTTGCTGACGGACCCGCCAGGCGGGGGCGACAGCAAGGCGGTGGTCGGTGGCCGCTGAGCGCGGCGGCGAAGCGGTCGCCGCGGCGCCGAAGCCGTTCAGTGCCGCCTCGCGGCGTTCGGCGCGGCTGTGGGCCGTAGTGCGCCCGCCCGAGCGCCTGCCGACGGCGCTGGCGACGTTGTCGCTGACGCTGGTGATGACCGGGCACGCCTGCATCGAGACCGCTCGCGATGCGCTATTTCTGACCCATGCACCGGTGACCAACTTGCCCTGGGTCTATCTGGTGTTGGCGGTGCTCGCGATCTTGGTGAGCCATCTGGTCGAGAACCGCAGCGGGCGGGAGACGGTATGGCGGGGTTTGGTGGCCACCCAACTCTTCGCCGCCTTCGGCACCTTGGCCTTCGTCATGCGAGTTCCGATCGGCACCTACTGGACCTTTCACGCTCTGTACGTCTGGGGCGGGCTTGCCTCGACGGTGGTGCTGGTGCGGTTCTGGATGCTGCTCTCGGAGCGGATGACGGCGAGCCAAGCGAAACGTCTGTTTCCGCTGATCGCGGCCGGGCCGGTGGCGGGGACGCTGATCGGCTTCGGCATTGCGAGCGTCGCCGGCCGCGAGCTGGGCGGGCACGGCTTGTTGCTGCTCAGCTCTTGTCTGCTGTTTGCAAGCGCCGCCGTCGGGCTGCTGTTGCGCGATGCATTTTGCAACGGAGAGGCGGCGGCGCCCGCGGCGTTGCCGGGTCGGGTCGCTGCCAGTCACCGCGCTCTCGAGCAGGCGCACAAGATCCGCGGCACCTCCGGCTTTCGCCTGATTCTCAAGAATCGCTACGTCCGGCGCATGACTCTGGTGATGCTGGCCGCCAGCATCTGCGCCACGTTGGGCGACTTTCTCTTCAAGATGACCGCGACCCGGCACGTCGACGTCGACGACCTGAGCTCGTTTTTCGCAATCAGCTACTTCGTCTTCAACCTGCTCTCGGTGCTGGTGGTGCTGGTGGTGACGCCGTTCATCCGCTGGATCGGGGTTCCCTCTGCGCTTGCCGTCGAGCCGGCGCTGCTGATCCTCGGTGTCGTCACCTGGGCGCTGTTCGGCGGCTATCTGCCGCTGCTCTATCTGCGCGGTGTCGACGGCGCGCTGCGCTGGTCGCTGCAGAAGACGGCGACCGAGCTGCTCTACGTGCCGATGTCGGCGCGCTTGCGGACCACGGTGAAGGCGTTGAGCGACGTGCTCGGGCACCGCGGCGGCCAGGCGCTCGCTTCGATTGTCATCCTGGCGGTGCTGGCGAGCCGTGCGCCCGAATGGGCGCTCGGTCTGGCGCTGGTGATCGCTGCCGTCGTTTGGATCCGTGCCGCAGCCTCGCTGCGCGGTCCGTATCTCGAGCTCTTCCGCAATACTTTGCGCAGCGAGTTCGCCGCGACCCGGCTCGACTTCCCCGACCTCGATCTGGAATCGCTCGAGGCGCTGATCGCCGCGCTCAACAGCGGTGACGA
>DASPMH010000642.1:0-5155 GCA_035627175.1 Terriglobales bacterium
CGATTCGATCGCCGAGATCGCCGAGATCGCCGCGCACGTCAATCAGAGCACCGAGAACATCGGCGCCCGCCGGCTGCACACGGTCATCGAACGCCTGCTCGAAGGAATCTCTTTCGATGCCCCGGAGATGAGCGGCCAGGAGATCACCATCGACGCCGGCTTCGTCGGCCGCGAGCTCAGTGAGATCGTCGCCGACGAGGACCTGTCGCGCTACATCCTGTAGCGATTGTCGCAGCCCCGCCAAGGCTTCGTTGCGCTTAGCCCCCGTTGGCAGAAGTTCTCACCGGGAGGGGACCGGACGCGGTCGACATTGGCAAGGCAAACGTTTAGAAGGCGTCCTTCGTTTTTTCGACCTGCTATGGAGAAATCGATTGCCAAGGCAGAAGTGCTGCTCGAAGCGCTGCCATACATTCGCCGCTTTTCCGGCAAGACCATCGTCATCAAGTACGGCGGCCATGCCATGATCGATGCCGACCTCAAGGAGAGCTTCGGCCAGGATGTCGCGCTGCTCAAATTTATCGGCATCAATCCGGTGGTCGTCCACGGCGGCGGGCCGCAGATCGGCGAGCTGCTCAATCGCCTCGGCATCGAATCGCAGTTTGTCCGCGGCATGCGGGTCACCGATCAGGCGACGATGGACGTCGTCGAGATGGTCCTCGCCGGCAGCATCAACAAGGAGATCGTCAGCCTGATCAATCGCCACGGCGGCCGCGCCGTCGGTCTCAGCGGTAAGGACGACGGCTTCATCCTGGCGCGGCGCATGACGATCGACGACCCCAAGTCTCCGAAAGGGCCGAAGCTCGACATCGGCATGGTCGGTGAGGTGCGCGCCATCAACCCCGCCGTCATCGACGCCCTCGACCGCTCCGCCTTCATTCCGGTGATCGCGCCGGTCGGTGTCGGTGACCATGGCGAATCCTACAACATCAACGCCGATTTAGTTGCCGGTGAGATCGCCGAAGCGCTGCGGGCGGAGAAGCTGATTCTACTGACTGACGTCGACGGCATCCGCGGCGCCGATGGAGCGGTGCTGCGCACCCTCAACGGCGATCATGCCGAGCAACTGATCCGCGAGGGCGTGATCGGCTCGGGGATGATCCCCAAGGTCGAGTGTTGCATCAAGGCTTTGCGCGGCGGGGTACAGAAGACGCACATCATCGACGGACGCATCCGTCATTCGGTGTTGCTCGAGATCTTCACCGACGAGGGTGTCGGCACCGAGGTCACCCGCCGCCCGGGCGCGACCCGGCCGCGCGGGCACCGCAAGCCGGCGGTCACGCCTCTGCCACGGTAGCCGCCGCGGCGGTCGCGACATACGGCGCGACAGTGCGAAAACTATGACCAATCAAGAGATCATCGAGCGCAACCAGCGCTACCTGTTCCCGACTTATCAGCGGGCGCCACTGGCGCTGGTGCGCGGCGAGGGCTGCCGCGTCTGGGATGCCGACGGCAAGGAGTATCTCGACTTCTTCTCGAGCACGGTGGTGACCAGCCTCGGTCACTCGCATCCGCGCATCACCGCCGCGATCGAGGCGCAGGCCGGCAAGATCCTGCACGTCTCCAATCTCCACCACAGCGAGCCGCAGGGTCGACTGGCGCAGCTGCTCTGTGAAAGCTCCTTTGCCGACCGCGTCTTCCTCTGCAACAGCGGCGCCGAGGCCAACGAGGCGGCGATCAAGCTGGCCCGCAAGTACGGCGCCGATCACGGCGACGGGCGCTTCGAGATCCTGACCGCGACCGGCTCGTTTCACGGGCGCACCATCGCCACCATCACCGCCACCGCCCAGGAGAAAGTGCGGCTCGGCTTTCAGCCGCTGCCCGACGGCTTCCGCTACTTCGCCTACGACGACATCGACGCCGTCGCCGCAGCGATCTCGCCGCGCACCATCGCCATCATGGTCGAGCCGATCCAGGGCGAAGGCGGTATCGCGACCCCGCATCCGGATTATCTGCGCCGGCTGCGTGCGTTGTGCGACGAGCACCAGCTGCTCTTGATCCTCGATGAGGTTCAAACGGGGATCGGCCGCACCGGCCCGCTGTTCGCCTACGAGCGCAGCGGCATCACTCCCGACATTGTCACTCTTGCCAAGGGCCTCGGCTCGGGTGTGCCGATCGGTGCGATGCTAGCGACCGAGCGGCTCGCGTCGAGCTTCGGCATCGGCAGTCACGGCTCGACCTTCGGCGGCAATGCGCTGTGCTGCGCCGTTGCGATCGCCGTGATCGAGACGCTGCGCTCCGGCACACTCGCCAGCGCCCAAGCCGCTGGCGAGTATCTGCGCGGGCGCTTGCAGCAGCTGCGCGAAGCCATCCCCGGCATCACCGGCGTGCGCGGCGATGGCTTGCTGCTCGGGCTGGTGCTCGACCTACCGGGCGGGGCGATTGTCGAGGCTTGCCGCGAAGCGGGTCTGCTCATCAACTGCACCGCCGAGCGGGTGTTGCGGCTGGCGCCGCCGCTGATCGTCAGCCCCGCCGAGATCGATCAGGCGGTCGCCATCATCGAACGGGTGCTGAAGCAATGACACGTCACTTTCTCGAGCTGGGAGACCACACCCGCCAGGAGCTGGACGAAATCCTCGCCCTGGCGACCCGTCTGAAGGCGGAGCTCAAATCGGGCCAGCGCACGCTGCCCTTGCAGGGCAAGGCGCTGGCGATGATCTTCGAGAAGCCGAGCCTGCGCACCCGCGTCACCTTCGAGCTCGGCATCGTCCAGCTCGGGGGCTACCCTGTGTACCTGACGCCGAACGATATCCAGTTGGCGCAGCGCGAGACGGTCGCCGACATCGGCCGCAATCTCGGCCGGTGGGTCGACATCGTCATGGCGCGCACCTTCTCGCACCAGACGATTCTCGAGCTGTCGCTGTCCGCGGGCGTGCCGGTGATCAATGGGCTGTCGGATCTCTTTCATCCCTGCCAGCTGATGGCGGATCTACTGACCATCCAGGAGAAGAGAGGCCGCATCGATGGTTTGCGGGTCGCCTTCGTCGGCGACGCCAACAACATGGCGAATTCGTGGATCAACGCCGCCACCAAGTTCGACCTCGATTTGGTGATCGCTTGTCCCGAGGGCTATGACCCGACGCCCGAGATGCGTGAGCGGGCGCGCCGCGGCAGGGTATCGATCGTGCGCGATGTCGCCGAGGCAGCGCGCGGCGCCGACGTGCTCTACACCGACGTCTGGACCAGCATGGGGCAGGAGGCGGAGGCCGAGGAGCGCCGCCGCGCCTTCAGTGGTTTTCAGATCAACAGCGCGCTGATCGCGCAGGCGAAGGCGGAAGTGCTGGTGATGCATTGTCTGCCGGCGCACCGCGGTGAGGAGATCACCGCCGAGGCGATCGAAGCGCCGCAGTCGGTCATTTTCGATCAGGCCGAGAATCGGCTGCACGCCCAGAAGGGCGTATTGGTGTGGCTGGAGCAGTGAAGCAGGGGCAGGTGTGCGCCCCCTTTCTCAAAGGGGCAGCGCCGCAGGCGCGGGGGATCTGCCCGGCTGTGCCGCAATGCCTCGCAGAAATCCCCCGTGCCCGTCGGGCACTGCCCCCTTTGGAAAAGGGGGCGACATTCTCAGCCCCCATGCTCCACCGCTCCACTGCTCCATCGCTCCACTGCTCCATCGCCAGGCAACCCGCGAGGTAACCCAATGAGCAACCCTAAGAAGATCGTTCTTGCCTACTCCGGCGGCCTCGATACCTCCGTCATCCTCGGTTGGCTGATCGAGACCTACGGCTCCGAAATCATTTGTTTCTGCGCTGACCTCGGCCAGGGCGACGAGCTCGCTCCGGTCGAAGCAAAGGGCAAGGCCGGCGGCGCGAGTAAGGTGTACATCGAAGATCTGCGCGAGGAATTCGTCCGCGACTTCGTCTTCCCGATGCTGCGCGCCAATGCGATCTACGAAGGCACCTACCTACTCGGCACCTCGATCGCCCGTCCTTTGATTGCCAAGAAGCAGATCGAAATCGCCATCGCCGAAGATGCCGACGCAGTTTCTCACGGCGCCACCGGCAAGGGTAACGATCAGGTGCGCTTCGAGCTGACCTACTACGCGCTCAAGCCCGACATTCGAGTCATCGCCCCGTGGCGCGAGTGGGACCTCACCGCTCGATCGAAATTGATCGCCTTCGCCGAGCGTAAGGGCATCCCAATCCCGGTGACCGCCGAGAAGCCGTACAGCACGGACCGCAACCTGCTGCACATCAGCTTCGAGGGCGGCATCTTGGAGGATCCCTGGAACGAGCCCTACGAGGACATGTTCCTGCTGACCGTCTCGCCGGAGAAGGCGCCAGACAAGGCGGAATACGTCGAGATCGAGTACGAGAGCGGCAACCCGGTTGCCGTCAACGGCGAGCGCCTCGGACCTGCCGACCTCTTGGCGCGCCTGAACGAGATCGGCGGGCGGCACGGCGTCGGCCGGGTCGATCTGGTCGAGAACCGCTACGTCGGGATGAAGTCGCGCGGCGTCTACGAGACGCCCGGCGGGACGTTGCTGCACGTCGCCCATCGCGCCGTCGAGTCGCTGACGCTCGACCGCGAGGTGCTCCATCTGCGCGACTCGTTCATCTCGCGCTATGCCGAGATGGTTTACTACGGCTACTGGTACGCGCCGGAGCGCTACATGCTGCAAGCTGCAATCGACGAAGCCCAGCGCAACGTCACCGGTACGGCGCGGCTCAAGCTCTACAAAGGCAACGCCATCGTCGCCGGCCGCAAATCCGAGAAGACGCTGTACCGCCCCGACATCGCCACCTTCGAAGCCGACACCGTCTACAATCAGGCCGACGCCGAAGGCTTCATCAAGCTCAACGCCCTGCGCCTGAAGATCCGCGCCCTGGTCGACAAGAAAGCCTGAAGGCTTCCGGGGGGAGAACATCAGAGCTGTAGCGCGCTCTTCCGAGCGCGCCTTCCGCGAGGAGCGAACGGTACCCTCCGTTCGGCCTGAGAGCCTCACCAGCGCCGATACTGGTGAAATGAGCCAACGAACCGTTCGGGCTGAGGAGCCCCGAAGGGGCGTCGCGAAGCCCAGGTCGATGGTGAAATGAGCCAACGAACCGTTCGGGCTGAGGAGCCCCGAAGGGGCGTCGCGAAGCCCAGGTCGATGGTGAAATGAGCCAACGAACCGTTCGGGCTGAGGAGCCCCGAAGGGGCGTCTCGAAGCCCAGGTCGA
>DASPMH010000643.1:0-3250 GCA_035627175.1 Terriglobales bacterium
CGATTCGAGCGCGGTGGCGGCGTTCATGTCGCAGGCGTACGAAGGTCAGGTCGATAGCTTCTCGGTCGCCTTTGACGAGCCGAGCTTCGACGAATCGCGCTACGCCCGGCGGATGGCGCAGCACCTCGGCACGCGCCACCACGAGCTGCGGCTCAACAGCCGGATGGCGGCGGAGATGGTGCCGCAATTGGCGGAGGTGCTCGACGAGCCCCTCGGCGATGCGTCGTTCCTGCCGACACACCTGCTGGCGCGTTTTGCTCGCGACCACGTCAAGGTCGTGCTCGGCGGCGACGGCAGCGACGAGCTGTTCGCCGGTTACCCGACTTTGGCGGCGCACCGGTTGATCGAGTACTACGAACGGATCGTGCCCTGGCATCTGCGCACATATGCGGCGCAGTCGGTGCTCGATCGGCTGCCGGTGTCGTTCGACTATTTCAGTCGCGACTTCAAACTGCGCCGATTCCTTGCCGGCCGCGGCGTGCCGCTGGCGGCGCGGCACCATCGCTGGATGGGCTCGTTCGTCGACGAGGAGAAGGCGCTGTTGTTTCAGCCATGGGTCAAACCGGTGCTCGGCGAGACTTATGCACGTGCGTACGAGCACATGCGCGACTGCGATGCGCGGCAGCCACTCAATCGCGTGCTGTACGACGATCTCAAGCTCTACTTGGAAGGCGACATCCTCTTCAAAGTCGACCGCGCCAGCATGGCGGCGTCGCTCGAGGTGCGTGTGCCCTTTCTCAATCGGCGCGTCGTCGAGCTCGCTGCGGCGTTGCCGATCGAGCTCAAGCTGCGGCGGCTGACCGGAAAGTATCTGCTGCGGCGTGCTTTGGCAGGCATCGTACCGGCGGAGATCCTCAAGCGATCCAAGCAGGGTTTCGCCATGCCGGTGGCGCATTGGCTCGGCGGCGAGCTGCGCGAGCTCGCCGGTGACATGCTGTCGCCGGAGCGGATCCGGCGACAGGGGCTGTTCGACCCGGCATACGTCACCACCTTGTTCGAAGATCACCTCGCCCACCGCCGCGACAACCGCAAGCAGCTCTGGACGCTCCTGGTCTTCCAGCTCTGGCACACCCGCTGGAGCTAAGGGCGAACACCTGGCGGGTTTGCGCTGGTGTTTCCGATTTGGTGCACTGGCTCGATGCGCTGCCGCTGGTTCGCCGTGCTTGTGCTGTCCTTGCTCGCAAGCGCGGCTGCGGCCGATTCGCGTGCCGGGCGGCCGGCCGATGATACGGGCGCCGCGATCACGCCGGAGTTTGCCAAGCGGCTGTTCGATCAGGTCGCGCCGCTGCGCGAAGCGGACGGCTGCCGGCTGGCGCGCTTCGACACCGGCCGCTCGACGATCGTCCTCGGCCTGCGCAGTGGCACCGCCGCCGAGCATAGGCTCGAGTTGGCGACCGATCCCGCGGCACAAGGCCGGCGTGCCGGCGATTGGACCGTGTCGCGCTCGGTCGAGCTCGAGCGCGACTGCGCTGCAACGCTCGCCAAGATCGATGCGGTGTTGCGCCAGCACGCCGCGCCCGCGCGCGCCGGCAACTGGGCTGCCGGCCGCCTCGAGCTGCCCGGCGGCAACTACGACCTGCTCGCCGGCTGCTTGGTATTGCTGCTCGCCGGCACCGCTTGGGTCTTGTTCCGCGAGCTGCGCCGGCAGACGCCACCGGCGTACGCCGTTCTCGGTCTTTTCGGCATCGGTGCCGCCGGACTGCTGCTGCGACTGACACTCTCGCCGCGGACCTTCCTGCACGAGTACTTCCACATCGCCGAGACCATCCATGGCTACCTGAGCGGCAACACCGCGCCGATCTACGGCGACACCGGCCCGGCGCTGTTTCGCTTCGCCGGCAGAGTGCTCGGCCGTCCCGACGACATCGAGGTCGTCTTCCTGACCAATGCGCTGCTGTCTGCTCTCGCGGTTCCGCTGGTAGCGCTGCTCGCCTATCGCTTGCTGCGCGATTGGCCGCACGCTCTGTTCGCGGCCGCGCTGTTCTGTGTCTGGCCGCAGCATCTGCGCTTTGCCGCAGCCGAAGATCTCTTCGTCCAGGCGGTGACCTTCGGCTTGTGGGCGCTGTGGCTGTTCGCGACCCACCTCGACAGCCGTCGCCTGATCGATGGCGTGCTCGCCGCGTTGGCGATTGCGCTGGCGATGCAGGCACGGCCGGAGATGCTGCTCTTTCCGGCGGTGCTGCTCGGGCTCGCGTTGCTGGGCAGACGCGGCTGGTGGCGTTCGTTGCTGAGCCGGCAGTCGCTGATTGCGGCGCTGCTGCTGGCGGCGTTGCTGATCCCGCGAGCGATCGATGTGCTGCGGACTTTCGAGCAAGGTCCGGCGCCGGCTTCGCGGCTGCCGGAGCTTGGTCACTATCTGCACAGCCTGGTGCTCTTCGATGCTGCGGTGACGCCGCGCTACTACTGGATACTGCTCTGCGCCGGGCTGGTATGGGGACTGTATCGCCGCCCCGGCATGCATCTGTGGCTGCTGCTCGTCTACCTCGGCTACACGCTCTTCTCGCTGTCGTTGTTCGCCAACCCTCCGTACAATCTGCGCTCGCAGCTGCTGCCCAACAGCTTCACCATCCTGATCGCCGCCGGTGCCTTGCCGGCGTGGCTGGCCATCGCGGATCGCGTTTTCCGGCACCGTGTGATGCTGAGCGCGCTGGTGCTAATCGCGCCGGCTGCGGCTTGGCTGATCGTTTGGTCTCCCTTCGTTACCGAGCTGCGCGACCAGCAGCTGCAGTGGCGCTTCCTCGAACGGGCGGTGCCGCAACTGCCGAGCCCGGGCAAGCTGCTGGCGGCAATCGATGTCGGCGGCCAGAAGATCGACGCGTTCCCGACCTATCTCCTCAACCGCCACTACAAGCGCTACCGCACCATCGATGTGCGCGCCGCCGCTGCCGGCGAGGTGGCGTGGCCGGAACCGTCGGCCGACCTGATCTTCTACCAGGGAATGTACTGTCACTTCGCTTTCGCCGGCGATCCGCCGCCCGAGCCGCTGATTCCGGCGTGTCGTGCCGTCCACGAACGCTACCGACTCGAGCCGCTGCTGGTCGAGGATCTCGCCACCGAGGGATATTCGTTGCTGCGTTATGCGCGTGAGGGGCCCGGCGTATTTCGCATCGGCTTCTACCGCGCCGCCGGGCTGCGCTGAGCGTGCGGTTTCCGGAAATCCCCACAGAGTGTGCGCCCCCTTTTCCAATTTCCCAAAGGGGGCAGCGCCGCAGGCGCGGGGGATTTCTGCTGGTCATCAGAGCGCAGACTG
>DASPMH010000644.1:0-10630 GCA_035627175.1 Terriglobales bacterium
AAGCGCCGTCCTTCGACGGTGCTCAGGACAGGTCTCGGAGGCGCAGATCGACCTGGGCTTCGAGACGCCCCTTCGGGGCTCCTCAGCCCGAACGGTTCGTTGGCTCATTTCACCAGTGTCGGCGCTGGTGAGGCTCTCAGCCCGAACGGTTCGTTGGCTCATTTCACCAGTGTCGGCGCTGGTGAGGCTCTCGGGCCGAACGGACTGGGTTGGTTGGCTCATTTCATCAGTGTCCGCACGGGTGAGCTAGTTCTCCTGCGGCAGGATCTTGACTCGCACCGCATCGCTGCCGCCGAGCGAGTCGAGGACGCGAATCGTTCGCGCGCCCGGCGTCGCTCGCCAGAATAACGAGCGTCCGGGCGGGCTCTCGCCGATCCACTCGCCGTCGACATACCAGTGCAGTTGGCGCACTTCGCCGTCGACATTGGCGCGCAATTCGAGCTCGATCGGCTTGCCTAGTTGCGAGCGATACTCGAGGCCCTCTTCGGGAGAGATGACGCGCGGTGCGAGCTTCGCTGTCGCGGTTACGGCTCGTTGCATGGTCCCGGACAATCGCAGCCCGGCGCTGGCATAGTGGGCATCGACCTCCGAAGGAAATACTGCCGCATCGGCTCCGCTGCGATGAACCTCGCAGAGCTTGATCGGCGAGACTCCAGGGATGATCAGCCCTTGCTTGGCATGCGGGCAGCGTGCGGTATGCACCTGTCCGGAATCCGGACAGAGCGCGACGTGACGTAGATGGAGACCGACACGGTTCGGGCGGAAGGTCATGGGCGTACGGTGCTCGCGCAGATGCCGGACCCGCTCGATGATCCGAAACAACAGCGGACCCGCCAAATCACGGCCGATGAAGTTCGCATTGGGACTGCTGTCGAAATGGCCGAGCCACACTCCCACCACGTAGGTGCCGGCGAGCCCTACGGCCCAGGCATCGCGCGCGCCGCTCGAGGTTCCGGTCTTCCATGCGACAGTGCCACCCGCAAAGCCCGACGGCGCAGGATTGGTTGCGAGCATCTCGCGCGTCAGCAGCGCACTCTCGGCGGAGAACAAACGCACCGGCGTGCCTATCGGCGTTGCCGGCGTCAGCTGCAAGGGCGTTGCGATCCCGCCGGTGACAAAGGCGGAGTAGAGGCGGACTGCTTCGAGCAGCGAGACTTCGATGCCGCCCAGGACGACCGCCGCGCCGTAGTAATCGGCCTCGTGCCGCAACTGGATGCCGGCACCTCTCAGCAAGCTGTAGAGGCCGTCGCCGGCGAGGCGTGCGTTGAGAAGCAAAGCCGGAACGTTGCGGCTCTTGACCAACGCCCGCCGAGCGGTGATCAAGCCGAGGAAGTCGCGCTCGAAATTCTCCGGCTCATAAGACGCGAGCTTGATCGGAATGTCGGTCAGTACCGAATCCGGCACGATGAGGCCCTCATCGATCGCTTTGGCATAAATGAAGGGCTTGAGCAGGGAGCCGAGAGATCGTTTCGCTCTTACCCCGTCGACGAATCCTGCGATCGTCGCATCGGCAAAGTCGCGCGAGCCGACATAGCCGAGGATATCCCCTGTCGTCGCATCGGCGACCAAGATGGACCCGTTGCTCAAGCCGAGGTGACTGTGGGTGTCGACGTAATCCGCGAGCGTCTGCTCGATCGTTCGCTGAAGATGGCGATCGATGGTCGTCGTGCGCGCTCCTCCGCCGGAGAGCACTCGCGTGGTGACATGGCGAGCCAAATGCCGTGGCTCGATCTCCCTGTGCCGCGGAAAATTGATCGAGCGCTCGGCTGTGCTCAGCTCGAGCCGGTCGGCCAGGCGGGCGAAGGCACGCTCGAAGCCGGGCCCGCGGAAGCCGAACCGCGCTGACGGTGATTGCGGCAATACCGCCAGGGCCACGCATTCGGCGCGGCTGAGCTGCTCGGGTGTCTTGCCGAAATAGATTGCACTCGCCGCAGCGATGCCTTCGATCCCTCCACCGTAGGGTGCGAAGGTGAAATAGCCGGCGAGGATCGCCTGCTTGTCGAGCCACCGCTCGAGCACCAGCGCCTGCCACATCTGCTCGAGCTTACCCCGCGCCGTGCGCGTGTTGAGCCCGGCACGTAGCCGCACCAGTTGCATGGTGATCGTCGAGCCGCCGCTGCGACTGCCGGTGAGTCGCGCCACCGCCGCGCGCAGCAGGGCGATCGGATCGACGCCCGGATGCTGAAAGAAATTGCGATCCTCGTAGCGCAAAGCTGCTTCGACACACGCCGCCGGCACGTCCTCCAGGTGGATCGGAACGCGGTACCTGCCGTCGCTGGCGACGCGGATGTCGAGTACCGCGCCACTACGGTCGAAGGTCAGCTGAGAATATCCCTTGCCTTCGTAGATACGGATCGGCGCCGCACGCATCGATGGGACGGCGATACCGCCGGTTAGGCCCAGCAGCAGAATGACGACCGATTTGCGGGTCATTCGACGCGGATCGCGGCCGCGGCCTCCCACGCAAACAGCCGCGAATCGTACATCGCCTCGCCGTATATACCCGGCCAGACGAATGCGCCGCGCACCGTGGGCTTGACCGGGTATGAGAATACTTTGGTCATCCCCGCGGGTAGATCGCCGAACAGCAGCAGCCGGTCGTCGCGTACGTCGACGTGGTCGCAGTGCCACGCATCCGGCTCGCCACCACTCGAGCGGCGCTGCTCGAGTGCTTCCAGGTCCGGCTCGAATCCCGTCGGCATCAGGTCTTGAACCGCGAAGTCGGAGACCTCCTGATCGCTCTGGAGTCGCACGATGACGCGGTACGTCTCTCCCAATCGCATCGCGGCGACCGCCTTGCCATCCTGATCGACGACATCGCGGGCGACGGCGATACCTTGCGTCCGGCTACCCTGCCTCGCGGGCGCACGGTCAAAACCGCTTTCGACGACGCTGTAGTAGAGCTCGCGTCCGGGCGGGCCGGTGAAGGTAGCCTGGGCGGCCCCCTCGGGTACGTCGGCACGACGCACGTAGGTGCCGCGGAGCTCGAGCGGCGCTTGCTCGGTGGCGATCGCCAGTGCCTCCGCCTCGGGCTGCTCTCCCGGGGGCATGGCGAGGCCGAGCGCCAGGGAGCCGGCGCTCAGCGAATCGGGCATACCGCTGCTGAGCTGATTGAGCAGGGCGAAGGCGGTGTCTTTGTTCAAGGGCGCGTTGAAATGACGGGCCTTCAGATACTGCGTCATGCCGGCATTGAAGGCGTGGCTGGCCAGCGGCGCCGGGAGACCACTCAAACGGGTCTCGGTCGTCGGGCGCGTCCACTTCTGGGCGTCGTCCGGCATCTGCAACAATTGGTAGGTAGCGCCGATCAGCCAGCTGAGAGCGCTGCCCTGCCAGCCGCGATCGTTGACGGCATCGAGCCGGCCGGTGAGCGAGGTCAGCTCGGAGGTCACCACTTCGCCGCCGCGCGCGCGCAGATAGAGCGCATAGGCCTGAGCGAACATCGGTCCGAGCTCGAAGGCATTCTCACGGCTGAGCCCGGTCAAATAAGTACCGATGCGCTCGCTGAACCACGCCGGCGGCACAAGGCCTGCCTCGGCGGCATCGATCAGCAGATGAGCGCTATAGGCGCTGACGAAGCGATCCCCCGGCTCGCCGCGTTGCCAATAGGCGATCGATCCGTCGGCATTCATCCGGGTCGCAATCGACTGGATCGCAGCTTGGATGTCCGTACGGAGCGCGGCACGGTGGTCGTCGTCATGGGCGAACGGCAGTAGCATCAGAGCAGTGAACGCCTTGCTCGCCACTTGCTCGCTGCAGTCATAGGGATAGCGCCGCATGAATTGATTGAGCGAGTCGATCATCAACGCCGGCGAGCGCGAGATCGACGCCTGCGAAGAGCGCAACTCCGAATACATTTGCCGCAACGGCGACACCTGCTTCTCAGGTATATCGCCGGGCTTCTCCGGATCGTAGACACCGAACCGTAGCGTGCGCATCAACGGTGCGGCCGGCCGGATGCCGACGCCCTCACTGGAGGATCGCGACACGGAATCTCCCGAGGCGGTGATTCTGACCGTGCCCTCGCCGAGTTGGTCGCCGGTCTTCAGCGTGAACTTGGCGACCTGGCCGAGTCCTGGCTTCAACGTCATCGCGGCGGAAGACTCGCCGGTGATCTCGAAGCCCTCGGCCGCCATAGTGATAGTGATGTCGTGATCCTCGGCGGTGGCATTGGTGATCTCCGCCGAAAGATCGAAGCGATCCCCTGGCACGGCGAACGTCGGCAGATTCATCTTGATGACGAAGTCGCCGCGAATCTCGGCTCTGCGCTCGGCGAAGCCGACGCGCTGCGCGCCGACGAAGTAGGCGAACACCTTGGCTGCGCCGTCGAAGTAATCCGGTACAGGAAAGGATACTTCGCCCCTGCCCGGTTGTACCGCAAGGATGCCCGACCAATATGCCAGCGGCGGGCGGGTTTTCTTTTTGAAAGGATTTTGAAACTTGGCCAGATCGACGTCCTCATCGCCTCCCGGCGACAGCAGGCTCTGTACGATGGCGTAGTCGGGCATCACCAGATCGAGGGCGGTGCGGGTCAATACTTCGAGGGCGCGCTTGGGCAACAGCGCTTTGAGCGGCTCCGGGTTCTTGTATCTGCCGAACTGCAAAATGCCTTCGTCGACGGCATAGAGCAGCAGCGCCCCGGGCTCGGCGACCTGGTAGCCGATGCGCAGCACTTCCCCCGGTTTGATCTGCTCCGGTACCGTCAGCTGCGGCGGTTCGAAATAATTGGCATCGGCGATTTTGACGGGGACCGAGGCGTAGCTCAGCGGAGGTGAATAGATGTCCGTCGAATCCCAGGCGCGCGCCAAAAGCACCGTAACGTAGGCGTTGCCGATGACCTCCTTCGGCAGCGCAATGCGTTGCACCGACGATGTCGTGTCGATGCGGAACCATTTCGTCGCCAGCACTCGCTCGCGCTCTACGGTAATCACCCCGAAACCCGGGTACGGCGCTTTGACGGAGATCTCGACGGTCTGCTCCGGATGGTAGCTGTCCCGGTCGAGGGTCAGCTCGAGGTTGGCATTGCGGTTGATCCGTATCGCTTCGTTGGCCTCGCCGACGACGACGTAGCGAATCTGGTTGAGCAGTATGCCGCCGGTGCTGCTGACCGAGACGAGGAAGCTGCCCGGCGTTGCAGTGTCGAGCGCGACGCTGTGGCCCGCTGCCGGGAGGTCGATCGCGGTGCTGCTCACCGGCACCAGCTTGCGCGCCGACTCGTATTTGAAGACACCGTTGGGCTGCTTGACCAGAACGTTCTTCCACTCTTCGCGCTCGACGCGCAGCTGCAAACCGTTCGCGTCTACTTTGGCGCCTTGGAGATCTACGGCCACAAGCTCGAGACGGCGCAATGCACCCTTGTCTGTGTAACCGAGATCCTCATTCGATTTCACGCCTACCAAGAAGGAAAGATCGGTCACCAGGCCGCGCGCCATGGCGGCGACGGAGCGGCCGGATTCCTTCTCGAAGCCCTCGGCGGCGAATACCGTCTCGAGCACCGCGCCGGAAACGTCCGGTATGACGATGGCAAACTCAGCCTCGCCGGTCTCGCCGGTGTTCTGTTCGCCGAGATCGAGAATGGTGCGAGAGCGGCGTTGGTTTTCGAGCGGACGGAAATTGAAACCGGCGTAACCGGGCAGCACACCTGCCCAAGGCTCGATCGAAAGCGACGCTTTGACGTTGTTGCCGGCCGCCGGTGCGCCGAACAAGTTGTTCAATCTGACCTTGGCGCTAAGGCCGCTGAGCGCTTGGAAGGCGGCTGCCGCCTGCGCGCCCAGGGTTGCGCTGATGCGCAGGCGATCGGGTTCGAACTCTTCCACTCTGAGCTCGGCAGCGCTGAGAATGCGATCCGGGATGTCGCCGCGTGCGGGAATGATCAGCTCGGCGGTATACGTTCCGGTCAGCGCCGCCTCCCCAGCGGTATAGGTGAGCTCACCAACACCGACCGCCGGTATCCGCACGGTCTCGCGTAAAACCGGCTGGCCGCGCGGATCGAGAAGGCGAAACACCAGCGGCAGCTCTGTCGCCAGCGGCGAGAAATCTCGATTGCGCACGGTCAGCGCGAAGTGGGCGCTCTCGCCCGGCCGATAAATGCCGCGATCGGTGAAGACCATGCCGCGCAAGGCGTCGGGATCCTCGACGTTGACGACGCCGCCAATGTCGAAGCGCGAGAAGTCGAGCTCGCGATCGCGACGCTGGTAGGGCAGGAACGTCAGGTCGCCGTCTTTTTCGGCGACGTACAGCACCGGTTCCTTCTCGCGGCGAAAGCTCGAAGCGTCCGGAAAGCTGACCGCACCCTCGGCATCGGTCTTGGCGGTGAACAGTGTCGCCCCGTTGCGCGATACCAAGCGGACCTCGGCGCCTTCGACCGGCTCGCCGGCGCGGAAGGAGGCGACGTAGACACGATCGTCGCCGGCGAGCGCCCGTTTGACCACCAAGCCGAGGTCGGTCAGCAGAATCAGGCGAGAATCGTGCGCCAGGGACTCCTCTGCGCCGGAATAACACTCGTCTTCGTAGCAACGGTAGGAGCTGTCGCTATCGCCTTCGCGCTCGCGCTTTTCGAGCTCGGCGGCATCGTCGAGCTCGAGGTGAAACAAACCGCGTGGCAACGCGCCGCTGGTGTCCATGAAGCGGGAGAAATCGATCGAGGTGTAGGTCGGCTTGCCTGACGAGCCTGCGGGCAACTCTTCGGTGAAGGTGAAGGGCTGCGCCATGTCGTCGTAGGTGAAGCTGGTGGTCAGGTAAGGCTGCTTGATGGCGCCGGCAGTAACGTGGATCAGGTGGTGCAAATCGGTCGGCCGTACCCGCGAAAGGCGGTAAGCGATCTTCGAGACATTCTGCGCCAGCACTGCCAGACGTCGCGAGCCGGAGAGGCTCAGCAGCATGCCGTCGAGCATGATGTTGAGGCGCTTGGGGTATTCCTTGAGGTGGACAACGGCGCGATAAGGTTTGTCGAGACCGAAGCCGAGCTTTGAAGTCAGGCCGGCGGCGACTTGCACCAGCAGCTGCCGCCCACCCTGCGCGTGGAACGAATAGGAGAAGGTCTCCTCGGCGCCGTCATCGCTGCGCGACGCGAAGGTCAGTGCGACGGGCTCGCTGCGAGCTTCGACCTCACCGGTCACCTGGAGTGGGTCGTAGAAAGAGTCTTGCGAGTTGCAGAGCTTGCGATTCGCTTCCTGCTTGCAATCCGGCAGCAGCAGCGCGGTCAGCGCTCCGCTCAGCTGGGCTTCCTCGACATCTTCGCTGGCGGTCAGGGTAAGGATTCGCTGCAGCTCTTCGCTGGCGCTCTTGGCAACATCGAGCTGCGCGTCGCGGACGACGAAGACGTCTCGGCGCGACGGCAGCTCGTACGAGCGCTCGATGGCGATCTCGGCGGGCTCGCCTCCGAGCACCGAACCTATGCTGCCGTGCAGACGGACCTCGACGATCGTCGGGTATTCCTTCAGCTCGAGCGGGGTGGTGCGAACGAACACTCGCGTCGGATCGTCTGGCGCTCGTTCCACCGAAAAGCGGTCGGCGGTCGCGCTCTCCGGTCGCGCCTTCTCGGCGACGTTCACCGTTATCGCCGGGGTCAGCGCTTCAGCATCGACCGGGTAATTGAAATCGATCGCGGCCGAGACCACCCGTCGCGTCTTGTCTCGCGGCACGGTGCCGCTGTCGAGATAGCTGAGCTGCGCGATCAGCGGGTACGCCACTGCCTCGACGGTGGGCGCGGCGAGTGCGAGCTCGGGAAACTGAGCCGGATCGACCGTGATCCGGTAATGCTGTCCCGGCTGCCATTCGTTGTTCGGCTCGAAGATCAGCTCGGCACCGGCGCCGGCCTTCCAGCTGCCCGCTATGGCGGGCTCGAGGCTCATTCCCGTTTCGAGGATCTCGCCGGCGACGCGCTTGTGATCGACAGTCTGGTCGCGATGCGCCGGGTCGACGAAGCGTACCGTCAGCGCTTCGCGTCCTTTCGAGGACGGCGCGAAGAAGGCGACCGGCACGGCCTTTGCCGGAACCGACCGTGCCGTCGAGTCTGCGATATCGGCCTTGAGCTCGGTCCGCCAATCGCGATCGTGAATTTCGACGCTGCAGCTGGCGCCGTTGAAAGGCTTGCCGCCTGCCGCGATCAAGCCGGGCTCGAGAGTAAAGGTCATCGTGCCGTCTCGTCCGGGGCGAAGCATTTCCGTACCGCTGATTTCGAGGAGCAGTGAACCGTCGACCACTCTCAGTTGCAGCGGCACCACCTCAGCTTCGCTGTCGCGAAAGGCGCGGCGGGCGGAGATCAAGGTCTTCGCGGTTTGCTCGACACGTTCGCGCTCGCGATCGGACCAATAGCCTTCGAGCGCATGATTCAAATAGATGGCGACGTCGAAGCGACGTACGACAGGGTCGGAGGAGATCTGTCGCATCTGGCACTGGGTGATTGCCAGCTGCGGCTCGGGCATAGACAGCGCGATGATCGGCGGGTTGAGGGCAAGGTTCTTGGCGGCTGCCAGCTCGGTGAGATCTACTTCGAGCTGTGCGCCTGCCGGCAGCGGATCTTTGGGAGCGAAATAGATTTCCGAATCCGAGCTCCATCGGAAGGTTCCGGCGACCGGCGGGCGGATCGATAGCGGCGGGGTCTCGTTGCGCCCGCCACCACGGTGCACCACTGGCTGCGAAAAGCGTAGATGAAAGCCATGGAGGGTTGTATCGGGAAATCGGTCGAAGGGCGCGATCGAAACCGCGACATCGGCCGGGGCTGCGGCCGAAGGCGTGCGTTGTGCCGGCGCCGCTGCAGGCGGCGACGAATCGCAGCCGCTCAATGCCGCCAGCAGTATTGCAGTCGAGATTATAAAAATGAGGTGAAATTTGCGGCCGGCCACGGCGAATGTCTTCATCGCGGCGCGAGCTTTGCCGTAGCGCGGTCGCACTGTCCAACTGTGCCGCCAAGCCGGCTCGCCTTGACTTAGCTGCGGCGCCGGCGTTGGTGGCCTGAATCAACCGAGGGAGGGTTTGCCGTGTACGCACATGGAATGGTGATGCCGGTGCTGGCGTTGATCGCCTGGACCTTTGTGATGTGGGTATGGATGTATGCGACACGCCTGCCGGCGCTGCGCGTCGCCAAGGTCGACCTCGAAGAGATCTCGCGCACCGGCCGCCGGCTCGAGCTGCCGCCACAAGTGTCGCGGGTCGCCGACAACTACAACCACCTGCACGAGCAGCCGACGATCTTCTACGCTCTCGCCCTGGCGGCGCAGGTCGCCGGCGCCGCCGACGGTTTCAGCATCGGCCTCGCCTGGACCTACGTGCTGCTCCGCGTAATCCACTCGTTGATCCAAGCGACAGTGAACGTCATCGTGATCCGCTTCACCGTCTTCACCTTGGGCTCTCTGGTGCTGCTGATTCTCCTGATCCGAACCTTCCTACTCCTCGGCCCGCGCTAAGCTCGGCACCCTCCTTTCCAAGCCCAATGTCCGCAATCCGCGACATGGCTGCTGCAGCGGACGATACCGCTTCCTCCAAAGATCAAAACGTCTCGTCCATCGTCCCTCTGCGCAATGGCACGTCTCGTGCGTTTCTGCCGCACAACCGTTCTCCAGTCCTCAGCTGCGGTATCGGCTGGATCCCCCTCGTCGTCAGCCAATTCACTTCGACCGCCGAGGTCGATGCGCGCCCACTCTCGAACGTTCTAGCCGTACAAAACAATGGAACGATTGTTCTCGGCGGCGGAGTCACGCTGGACCGTCGGGTTCGGGCTCGCTACGCAATCAGCGTCGCTGGGCGCTGCGTCTGTCCGAGGGCTCGCGAGCCGTCAGGTACTGGACGCCATTTCGCCAAACACCCGCACCTCGACGGCCGATTGGCGGATATCGAGGCGACGTTGCGAGAGCCACAGGAGGTCCGCCATAGGGCTCGCCCGCCGCACTTGAGGTAGGTATCGAGCTGTGACATACATCCTGTATGTCACAGCGTCTCAACGCCCGCATCGATGACGAGCTGGCCGAAAAGCTCGCAGTGTTGCAGCGCCGCACCGGCAAGAACGTCACCGAGATCGTCAAGGAGTCGATCGCTGCCTACTACGAGCAGACGCGGGGTGGACCCGAGCGCGCCCTACATCAGATCCGCGAGAGTGGTTTCGTCGGCTGCGGCGAGTCGGACGCCGATCTCTCGTCCACCTACAAGCAGCGCCTGAGCGAGCTGCTGGGCAAGAAGGGGCAACGGTGATCATTGCCGACACTGGCTTCTGGCTCGCGCTCGCGAATCGCTCCGATCGCTACCACGCCGTCGCCACCAAGGCGCTCGCCGGAGTCGCAGAGCCATTGATCACGACGTGGCCGGTGATGACCGAAACCTGCCATCTGCTCGCAGCGCGGCTCGGGGTGGAGGCGCAGTTGCGCTTCTTGCGCAGCGCGCGCGACGGCGCATTCTCGATCTTCCGCGTCGACGAACATCATCTGGCGAGAATGGCGGTACTGGTCGAGAAGTATCGCGAGTTGCCGATGGACCTCGCCGATGCGTCGCTGGTGTTACTGGCGGAAGAGCTCGGCTCGGGGAAGATTCTGTCGACCGATCGCCGCGACTTCGGCGCGTACCGCTGGAAGCGCCGCAGGCCGTTCATCAACCTACTGCCGGAGTGATCGCGTCGAGTGAATCGCGCACCAACTGTCCG
>DASPMH010000645.1:0-2945 GCA_035627175.1 Terriglobales bacterium
GATCCGCGCACCGGCGAGCCACTCGCGACCGAGGAGCTCGTCGCACACCGCGACGATGCCGTTGAAGATGGTGCCGCCCTGAATGTACTCGCGCTTGCCGAGCTTGGGCAGATCGCTTTCGATTTCGCGGCGCATCGCCCGATCAGGCAGCTCGTTCCGCCAGGTGACTGGCGAGCTGGTCGAACGAACGCAGCCCTTGCTCTTCGAAGGTCTCGTCCTCGATCTTGACGCCGAACTTTTGCTCGATGTTGAACAAGAACTCGATCTGGTCGAGCGAATCGAGCCCTAGGTCTTCGAAGATATCGGCGCCGGGCTTGTACTCCGCCTGCTTGTCCATGCTCTTGAGTATGTCCAGCAGGCCTTGGCGCGCTTGCTCTTGCGTCATCGTGTCCTCTCGCGTCTAGCCGCGTTCATCGGAACGGGCATGGGTTGCAGATAGTGCTGCGGAACAAGGTGCGGGCGAGCGCCCGCGCAAGGATCAGGCGGCAGAGTTACTGAGTACCACCGACGCCCACGACAAGCCGACGCCGAAGCCACTCATCAAAATGGTGCGCGGCAGCGGCTGGTCGCGTCGTAAGATCTCGTCGAGCAACAGCGGGATCGAGCTCGAGATGGTGTTGCCGACATTTTTCAGATTCGTCGGCACCCGCTCGGCGGCGAGACCGAGATCGCTGCTCAACACCTTGAGCAGCCACCCGCTCGCCTGGTGAAACAGAAACATGTCGATCTGGTCGAGCGTCAGACCATTGGCCTCGGCGCAACTGCGGATACTGATCGGCACTTCGGTCTTGAGCATCGCAAAGATGTTGCGGCCGTCCATCCGCAGCGGCTGTTCGATCTCGCCGTCGACGCGAGCCGTGCCGCTACCGCGGATGATCAGGGTCTCGCACAGGCTGCCGTCGTTGCCGAAGGTGGCGCGGCCGATTTGCAGCGGGGCCTCAATTTCGAGCAGCGTCACCGCAGCGGCATCGCTGAACAGCGGCACCGTCGATTTGTCATCGCCGGCCAGCACTTTGGTGTAGGGGTCGCAGGTGAACACCAGCCCCTTGCGCAGGCCGAGGTCGTTCATCAGCGCCTTGGCGGTGACCACCGTCGCAACGAATCCCGAGCAGCCGAGGCTGACGTCGAAGGTCAGCACCGTTTTCGGCAGACCGAGCTTCGCCTGCAGCACGCTCGAGGTATGCGGCAGCTTGTAGTCCGGGTTTTGCGTGCAGAGCAGCAGCAGGCCGACGTCATCGAAGTAATTCTGCGGATAGCGGACGCGCAGGCTCTCGAACGCCTTGACGCACATCGCGCTGGTCGACTCGTCGGGCGCCGAGACATAGCGCACGTCGACGCCGACTTTTTCCTCGAGGAAACCGGGCTTGAAGCCGAGCTCGCCGGCAACGTCGACGTTGCGAACGCGCTTGGCAGGCAGGTAGCCGGCTACGTCTTTGATGCCGATGGCCATGTCAGCAGTAGCGCTCGTCAGCGAGGCTTCTCGCAGGCGATCATCCAGGTGTGCGGCTGTTCGCTGGGCACGCGCTCGAGGGCGGCGATCACCGGCGTCACCAGCCAATCGAGGCGGACGCGTCGCAAGCGATTGAGACCGCGCTGCAAGGAGTGATGTTTGATCATCCCCTCGATGGCGCGCAAAGCGAAGCCGGCATCGGCCAACTCACGCTCCAATTCGGCGCGATCGTAGAGGACGTCGTAGATCTTGTAGTGATCGGCGCCCTGCTGTTCGCGATGAGCTTGGGAGACGTTGCGATTGAGCGCGTCGACCATGAACAAGCCACCGGGGCGCAGCACCCGTTGGATCTCGCGGTACAAGCGCGTGCGATCTTCCGCCTGGAAGTGACGCACGAAGCGCAAGGTATAGACCGCATCGAAGGTGCCGTCGCGGAATGGCAGGCCGAAGGCATCGGTTCGGGCGAAGCCCCATTTGCCCGCGCCGTTGTCGGTGCGCCGCCGCGCCGTCGCCAGCATCGCCGGACTGAAATCGACCGCGACACCGAAGTCGACGCCGCGGACATCGGCGGTGAGACGCCCGGGACCGCAGGCGATCTCGAGCACCCGCCCGGGCGCTTGCTGGTGCAGCATGCCGCTGAGAAACTCGACCTGACGGCGGTGCAGCACGCCGTTGAGCGGCTGGCCGGTGCGCTTGCGCATGTAGGCGTCCACGACGCCTTGATCTTTGTAGTATTCCTGCAGCTCCGGCTTCTGATCGAGCGGTTTCATCGGGTGGATGGTTCTCTAGCTTTCGGATTTTGTCGCAAAGCAGCGTTGCAGCCCTTCGCGCAGTGAGACGCGCGGCGTCCAGCCGAGGGTCTCGCGAGCCCGCCGGCAATCGAAGTTGGCGGCGTCGGTGGCGCGCCGCACCTGATGATAGGTGATCGGCGAGCGGCGCCGGGCCAAGCGCAAGCCTCGCTCGAGGGCTTTCGCGGCGAGAGCGACCAGCGGCACCGGCAACAGCACCGGCTTCCATTTCTCTCCGGAAATCTGGCGGAACAGGTCGACGTAGAATCCTTGCGGGACGTTGTCGTCGACGATGGTGAAGGCCTGGCCCTCGATACCCTCCGCCCGCAGCGCCAGAACCACCGCGTCGGCGACGTTGTCGACGTAGGTCAGCGGCAAGGGATAGTGGCGCCGGGCGAGTAGCAACTTGAAGCTACCCGCTTGAAAGCTCTGGCGCGCCAACGGCGGCCGGCGGCCGGGTCCGTAGAGCAACCCCGGGCGCAACACCACCACCGGAGCCCCCTGCTTCGCTTCGTAAAGCGCGACGCGGTCGGCCGCGAGCTTGGACCGGCTGTAGCCGCCGCGCGCGCCCGCCTCGCTGTCGTAGGGGCTTTGTTCGTCGACGGTGATGCCGTCGCGCTCGACCGCGTAGACGCTGAGCGAGCTGATGTGCACGAAACGCCGCGCACCCGCTTCACGCGCCGCCTGGATCAACCAGCGTGTCGCCC
>DASPMH010000646.1:0-3487 GCA_035627175.1 Terriglobales bacterium
CGCGGCGCGCGCCAGCGTCGCCATCGCCAGCAGCCACTCGCGCCGCCAGGTCTGCAGACGCGACGATAAGATGGTGCCGATGATCGCGCTCAGATTGAGGCCGGCAAAAACCCATCCCATCAGCCAGACGCTGCCGCCCGAGAGCTCCTCCATCCGCGGCGGCCAATAATGCCACGTCGGCAAAGCGGCGAAGGAGATCACGAAGGTCAGCCACCACAGCAGGCGAAGCGTCGCGTCGGCGCGCAGGTCCTGCCATCCGGCGCGCATCACCGGCAGCACGCCGCCGCGCGCTCGGTCGCTGCGAGCGCGCTCGGCCGCCACCGCAGCGCGATCGTCCTGCATCAGCGTCCAGCCGGCGAGCGCGGTGATCAAGAAGAACGTCGTGCCGGCGAGGAATGGAATCTCCAGACCGCCCTCGGCGATGTAGCCGGCGACCAGGCCGCTGAGCATCATCGGCATGCGGGCGATCATGTGGGCGCGAGCGAACATCCTGTCCTTCGGCCGATGGTCGCCCTCGCCGCGAATGCCGTCGACGGCCCAGGCATCGAGAGCCCCGGTTGCGAGGGTCGTGCCGATCGCATCGATGAATTCCGCGACCAGGAACTCACCGAAGCTGTCGGCGAAGTAGTAGTAGAAGAAGGCCGAGGCGCGGACGACGCAGCTGAGCAGGAAGGAGAGCTTACGGCCGAAGCGATCGGCGATGGCGCCGGTCGGCACCTCGAAGAGGAAGGCCGCGAGCAGATAGGTGGCGAAGACCAGATTGATCTGCAGCAGATCCAAGCCGCGGCTCAAGAGGAACAGCGAGTAGATCGGTGCGGTGAAGGACCACGAGCAGTGGTACAGCGCCTGAACCAGGTAGTAGGTGCGTTCGGTACGAGTCATGCGCTGTCATCGTGAACCCCTGCTTATGGCACAGAACGCGGCGCGCAAAACCACGCCGAGTTTCGACGATCGTCCAGAGCCGCTGGATCTTGAATCTTCGCTGCATCGCGCGCTCTCCGATTTTGATCTTCGCTGCAGCGCGCGCTCTCCGAGCGCGCCGTCGGCGCGGCATCGGATGCGCCGGGACCAGCCGATCGGCCAAGTGCGGGCGGAGAGCGCACGTACAACCGGCCCGGTGCGCTGAGACAGCGCACGCTACAGCTCTACGGCATCATCAGAGCTTCGCCTTGCCGCGCCAGGTTGCCCAGCGCTCGCTGGCGTTTTCGACGACGACGAAGAAGATCGGCACGAACAATACCGCCAGCAGCGTCGAGGTGATCATCCCGCCGAACACCGCCGTGCCGAGAGCGCGACGGCTGACCGCACCCGCGCCTTCGGCGACGACCAGGGGATAGACGCCGAGAATGAAGGCGAACGACGTCATCAAGATCGGCCGGAAGCGCAATCGCGCCGCTTCGATTGCCGCCTCGGCAATGCCATGACCCTGGCTGCGCAAGTGGCGCGCGAACTCGACGATCAAGATCGCGTTCTTGCTCGCCAGCGCGATCAGCAGCACCACTCCGATCTGGGTGTAGACGTTATTGTCCATGCCGCGCATGGCAACCGCGATCACCGTTCCGAGGAGAGCCAGCGGCACCACCAGCACCACCGCAAACGGGCTGGTCCAGCTCTCGTACTGCGCCGCCAGCACCAGGAACACCAGCAGCACCGCCAGTCCGAAGATCTGGAACTGTTCGCCACTGACCTTCTTCTCCTGGTAGGCGATGCCGGTCCACTCGTATCCCAGCGACGCCGGGAGCTTTGCCGCGGCCATCTGCTCCATCAGCGACAAGGCTTGGCCTGAGCTGTAGCCGGGAGCGGCTTCGCCGGTGATCGCTGCCGAAGGGTAGAGGTTGAAGCGCGGGATCGTCTGCGGCCCGACCGAGTTTTCGACGGAGACCAGGGTGCCGAGCGGCACCATCTCGCCCTCGAGGTTACGCACTTCCAGCTGAGTGATGTCCTCGGGCGACAGGCGGAAGCCCGACTCGGCCTGCACCCGCACCTGGTAGGTTCGGCCGAAGGCGTTGAAGTCGTTGACGTAGGACGAGCCGAGATAAGACTGCAGTGTGCCGAACACTTCGGTCAAAGGAATGCCGAGCGCCTTCGCTTTGACCCGATCGACGTCGGCAAACAGCTGCGGCACGCCGGCGCGGAACGTCGAGTTGAGCGAAGCGAGCCCGCTCTGGGTCTCGCCGTCGTGCAGCATCTCCTCGACCATCTGTTGCAGCGCCGGCAGCCCCACCCCGCCGCGATCCTGCAACTGCATCTGAAAGCCGCCGCCGACACCGAGGCCGCGGATCGAGGGCGGCGGGAAGGCGAACGGCCGGGCATCCTGGATGTCGCGCATGCCGTGGCGAAGACTGGTGAGGATGCTGTCGAGATCATGGCCCTGTTCGGCTCGTTCGTCCCATGGATCGAGGCTGACGTAGAACGTCGCCGCGTTGGAGACGGTCGCTTGATCGAGTACCGAGTTGCCGCCGACGGTATTCCAACTCGCCACGCCGGGTACCTCGGCAAGCAAGCGATCCACCTGCTTGACCACCTCGCGGGTGCGCACTTGCGAGGCGGCGTCGGGCAACTGGACGCCGGCGATGATGTAGCCCTGGTCTTCGAGCGGCAAAAAGCCGCTCGGCAGCGCGCTGTATCCCCATCCGGTGACGCCGATCAGCAGCAGGAAGGCGAGCATGCCGAGCGCCGGGCGGGCGACCAGCCGCGTCACCAGCCCCGTGTAGCGGCGCTCGACTCGATCGTAGAGGTTATTGAAGGCACGGAAGAAAGCGTTGCGGCGGCCGTGCACCGGACGCAACCAGACGGCGCACTGAGCCGGCTTGAGCGTCAGCGCGTTGACCGCGCTGATCAGCGCGGTGATCGCGATCGTCAGCGCAAACTGCCGGTAGAGCTGGCCGGTGATACCGCCGAGGAACGCCGTCGGCAGAAACACCGCCATCAGCACGAAAGTGATGGCAAAGATCGGGCCGGTGACCTCGTCCATCGCGCGGATCGTCGCGTCGCGCGGATTCATGTTGTTGCGGTCGATGTGGTGCGAAGCGTTCTCGACGATGACGATCGCGTCGTCGACGACGATGCCGACGGCCAGGATCAGGCCGAAGAGCGTCAGCAGGTTGACCGTGAAGCCGAACATCGCCAGGCCGGCGAAAGCGCCGATGATCGTCACCGGCACGGTTGTCGCCGGGACCAAGACCGCGCGCCAGTCCTGCAGGAAGAGCAGAATCACCACCAGTACCAGCACCCCGGCCTCGATCAGCGTGCGATAGACCTCGTTGACCGCCTGGCGAACGAAGCGCGTCGTGTCGAAGGGAATGCGATAGGCGATGCCCTCGGGAAACGAATCTTTGAGCCGTTCCATCACCACGGCCACTTCGTCGGCGACCTCGAGGGCGTTGGCACCGGGCAGTTGGAACACCGCGAGGCCCGATGCCGGCGCTCCGGTGTTCTCGAAGAAGACGTCGTAGCTCTGCGCGCCGAGCTCGACCCGCGCCACGTC
>DASPMH010000647.1:0-3981 GCA_035627175.1 Terriglobales bacterium
GAGAACCGCACGTCCGGTTTGATGAGCGGGATGTGGAAACGGAGCACGGCTGGAATGCTGGGACACTCGCAGACGAAAGAGCGAGCAACAGGGAATCCAAACCTCAGCCTAAACCACCGCGCCACATCTCGACTCTACCATTTGCCCGACTTCCCGCAACCGCCGCGTGATCTCGAGGTCCTCGGCGCTGGGCGTAGGATCGCCGCTCGGATGGTTGTGAACGAGGACAACGGCGGCCGCGGCGTGCTTCACCACTTGACCGAAAGTGTCACGGGGTAGCAGAAGGCCCGTCAGGTCGGAGTAGTGGGACGACAACGATCGGTTGCCGCGCCCGCTGGCGCCGTCGTATGGTCCCGTCGTCGATTTTCACCGATTTTCACCGTTCCACAAACGCAAACACCCGCCACTTGGGGGCTAGGAGTTCCAAACACATGTTTCGATCGAATCTTCGCGTCGCGGCGGCTCTCGCCGCATTGATGATGTCCACCTCCGTGTTTGCAGCGACCACGCCGCAGCAGAAATGCCAGACGGCGAAGCTGAAGGCGCAGGGTAAGCTGGAGGTTTGCCTGAAGAAGCAGCGCAGCAACGTGATTCTTGGGAAGGCGGACGAGTCGGCGGAGTGCCTGACGAAATTCCAGACAGCGTTGGGCAAGGCAGACACGAAGGCGGCGGCGGCCATGCCACCGACATCATGCCGCTACATCGACAACGGCGACGGCACGGTGAGCGATCTGAACACCGGCCTGGTGTGGGAGAAGAAGGACGACCTGAGCGGCATCCACGACAAGGACAATGGGTACAGCTGGGCTAGCAGCGGGACGACGCCGAACGTACGGTCTTCACGGTCTTCCTCGGCACCCTCAACGGCGGGACATCGAACGACGGCGCCGCTGTCGTCACGCCTTGCTTCACGGGCCACTGCGATTGGCGCTTACCGACGGTCCAAGAACTGCACGGGATTCTGGACCTGACCGCGGCAGGGTGTGGTGGTAGTGGAAGTCCGTGCATCGATCCGGCATTTGGGAGCACGCAGGCGGGCAGCCACTATTCGGCTACTACCGACTCCAGTAATTCGAGCAATGAGTGGCTTGTGGACTTCTACGATGGGTTCACCTTCCCCACCGGTAAAATCATTTCTGGCTACGCCGTACGCGCCGTCCGGGGCGGTTTGTGATCGATCGTTGTAGTCGTCAATTTACGGAGAGCCGCTGGACGGAAGTCTAGCGGCTCTTTCTGTTTGTGGCGGCACTCAGCGGGAGCCGTACTACGTGGGGATTGCGCCCGTTGGCACTGACGACGCAGTCCGCCTCTCTAATGATCTGAAGACCGTACCCACGTTCACGCCACTTTCCGATGGAAGGATTCAGTTCGAGATCTGCCTCGGATGCACCGCTACCGCGCCTCGGCTGCTCGAACTGATGAGGGCGAGTTGAAGGCCGGCCGCCAATCGTTGCTACCGTCATTTCTTCTCGATGCAGGTCGGAGGATTGAACACGCCGGCGATTAGGAAGTCCGTCGCCACGTCCCACGAAGCCCGGGAAATCCCTCACGGACGGTGAAAGCATCAAGTTCTGATTCCGGGCAACTGCTGCTTTATGCCGGCTATCCGCCCAGCGCCGTACGCATGCCCACCACCGGTCCATAACCGACCTCGGCGGCGGCCACCGGCTCCTTCTCCAGCAGGGCCCGGCCGCGTTCCAGATGCTCGATCGACGCCTCGATGTCGCCGATGTACAGCCGGGCGCTGCCGACTGCCAGATTTCCGCAGATAGCGGTGTGCGGCGGAGCATCCGGACCGGCTAGGGCCAGGAGCTCTTCGGCGATGCGCCGCGACTCCTGCAGCCGGCCGTTCATCAGCGCTCCGACCGATAGGCTGACGAGCGACATCACGTGCTCCGGCGAAGTTGGGATCGACTGGCCGAGCGCCCGCGCGTCGCTGAAAACGCGCCCGACCTCGACACTACCGACGCCTCGCGATGCGCCCAGTGCCAAGCCGTAGCTGATGGTGGCCTGGAGCAATCGCTGCTGGCGCGGTTCGCTCCGCGGCAGACGCTTCAGCAGAGCGACGGCGTGTTTGGTCAATGCCTCCGCCTCCTGGGTGGCGCGTCGGGCGTAGGCTTGCGGCACCAACACGTCGATGTGCTCGGCGGCATGCAGCAAGTCTCCGGCGTGCTCGCAATGGAAGCTGAGTTGCCCGGCAATCTCGCCGGCACGATCACCGTAGCCGCGCTCGAGACGGGCAGCGATCCGCTGATGCAAAAGCTGGCGCCGTGTCGGACTCAGCCTGGCGTCCAGAACCTGCCGGTAGAGCGCGTGGCGAAAGCTGTGTTGGCGGCCGCGACTCCCGTCAGGCCATTCGAGGTCGGCCCCTTCTTGCAGGAACGGCGCGGCACTTCCCAATCGGACACATTCCTTCTCGACTTCATCGCAGCTGCGCTCGACCGCCGCTGCCAGCACCTGCGTCGGAAACGTTTCGCCGGCGGCGCTCGCCGCTTCGAGGAGCTCTTGCGTCGCCGCCGGCAATTGATCGAGTCGGAAGGAAATGATCTCGCGCGTCCCATCGGGCACGGCGGCAGCGAGCGTATCGACGTCAACGTTGCACGACCACGCGCCTGCGCGCCGACTCAGCCAACCGCGCCGCTCGAACTCGGCCAGCGCATTCAACAGGAACAGCGGATTGCCCGATGTCTGTGTTCGCAGTCGCGCCGCAAAGTCCGCCGGCAGCCGATGGTCGGCGAAACACAGCCCGAGATAGCTGCCGACAGCCTCGGTGTCCAAACCGTCGAGAGCAATCTCGACGCACAATCTCTTGCTGACCAGCTCCTGTTTCAGGCGCACCACCGGGTGCTGGTTCGAGATCGCATCGATGGCGCGATAGACGCCGATGATCATTAGATGCGCCGCTTCCCGACGCGCCGCCAGGGCCCAAAGTAGACCAACCGTCGCCGAATCGCTCCAGTGTAAATCCTCGAGTACGAGCACGATGCAACGCTCGGCGCTCGCCGCCTCGATCGCACGCTCGAGCTCGCGCCGCATGTGGTCGCTGGTCGACGTCATCACGGTGCGCCGAAATTCTTCCAACTGCGCCGCAGTGGACAGCCCAGGCATTTGCAGCATCCAGGTAGGTGCATGCTTGGCGAACACCGTGCGCATGGTGCTGCCGCCATCGCGCACCAAGGTCTCGATCACTTCGACTACCGGCCGATAGGCTTCGCCGGCGATGTATGACTCGATGCATTGGCCACGCGCGACGAAAGCAGGGAGCTCCTGCCCGGGGATGGCCAACCCGCGAACGAAGTGGTCCACCACGGCGGTCTTGCCGATCCCCGGATCGCCGGTGACGAACACCATCTGCCGCTGACCCGCGGTGGCGCGGGCGTAGGATTTGGCGAGCACCGCGAGAGCCTCGGCGCGGCCGACAATGTCGGTGGTGAACCCGGAGGGCTCGGGGGGCACGAGCTCGGTGCCCAGCATTGCTTGCTGGGGGCTGAGCTTACTGCCCGAGTCGACATTCGAAGCGCCGATCCAGCGAAAGCCGCGCCGGTGCACGGTCTCGATGAAACGCGGCTCTTTCGAATCGTCGGCGAAAGCCTGGCGCAGTTGGCGGATGGCGACGCTGAGCACGACCTCGGCGACAAAGGTATCGGGCCAGGCCGCCTCCAACAACTGTTGTTTGGTCACCAGCTGGCTGGGCTGCACCATCAAACATCGCAGCACCAGGAACGCCTTGGGAGGCACACTCCTGCGCTCGCCGTCGCGCCAGATGCACTCGTCCGCAAGGTCGATTCGGACGCGGGAAGCAATGACGTCGGAGGGCACCTCGGTCTCCTATCACAATAGAAACACAAGAGGTCCGCAAAGACTCGACGACCTCGGTCGCCTAGCCTGCGGGCATGATGAACGAGCCATCGGAGACGGGGGACCGGACAGCGGTGTCGGCAGAAAGGGCCTTCATCGTGCACGTAACGACGGATAGCCATG
>DASPMH010000648.1:0-11178 GCA_035627175.1 Terriglobales bacterium
GCCAACCAGCTGAAGTCCGCCAGTGCGAGCCGGAACGAACGCGCCGCCTCTTCGCCGAGGCGATGCAAGAACCAGCCATAGGTTTCCGACACGACTGCGAGAGAGCTGTAGCAACGCCGCGGAGGGTCGGAGAAAAGCTCGACAGCCGCAGCGTGGAAATGATCGGAGCGGTCGAGGAACGCTATGAAGATGCCGCTGTCGAGAAAAACCGCATCCGCCTTCATGGCCGCGGCCGGCGGTACACGACGTCGTCGACACTACGGCTTGCATCCGGATCTCCCGAAGCGACGGTTCCGGCATGCCGCATCCACGGACGCTGCTTGGTGCGTCGATGGCGAATTCCAGCCGCGACCAGGCGGCGCAGGTACTCGGCCAGAGAAATGCCTTGCTGCCGAGCCTCGTTCTTCGCTTCGCGATAAGCATCCTCGTCGAGCGAGATTTGCGTGCGGATCATGGCGTTATCACCTTACCGATCAGTGATATCAGGATCAACTACGAGCGAGCGACCGTTCTCGCACGCAGCGAGGGCGTTACCGCCAACTGCTTTACACCAGGCGGGCGTGGGCGTACTCCGCTGGCAACCCAGAGGTGCGAGATGACACAGCGCAATCGTGAGATTCACCTGAAGAGCCGTCCGGTCGGCATGCCGACGGCGGAGAATTTCGAGCTGGTCGAGACTGAGATGCCGCGCCCCGGCCGCGGCCAGTTTCTCGTCCGCAATCTATGGATGTCGGTCGATCCGTACATGCGCGGCCGGATGATGGATCGCAAGAGCTATGTCCCGCCGTTTGCCATCGGCCAGCCGCTCGACGGCGGCTCGGTCGGTGAAGTGATCGAATCGCAGCACGACGGCTTTGCCGCCGGCGAGTACGTCTGCGGTTTCGCCAACGGCGGCTGGCGCGAGTACCACCTCTCCGACGGCACGATGATGCAGAAGATCGACCCTTCGGTGGCACCGCTGCAGGCCTATCTCGGTGTGCTCGGCATGCCTGGGCTGACGGCGTACACCAGCTTGCTACGCATCGGCGAGCCGAAGCCCGCCGAGACAGTCTTCGTCTCGGCGGCGGCCGGAGCGGTCGGCTCGGTCGTTTGCCAGATTGCCAAGCTCAAGGGTTGTCGCGTCGTCGGCTCTGCCGGCTCGCAGGAAAAGATTCGCTGGCTGACGCAAGAGGCCGGCATCGACGCCGCGGTCGATTACAAGACCTGCGGCAATCTGCTCGAGGCGGTCGGCGCCGCCTGTCCGAAGGGCATCGACATCTATTACGACAACGTCGGCGGGCTGCACCTCGAGGTCGCGCTCGAGCTGATGAACAAGTACGGCCGCCTGGTCGAGTGCGGCATGATCAGCATGTACAACGACACCGCGCCGCCGCCGGGTCCGCACAACCTGGTCTACGTCGTCGGCAAGAGCCTGAAGATGCAGGGCTTCATCGTCTCCGACTTCCTCGACATGGTGCCGAGCTTCTTCACCGACATGGGCAGCTGGGTCCGCGAAGGAAAGATCCGCTGGCAGGAGACCGTCGTCGAAGGCATCGCCAACGCACCGCAAGCCTTTCTCGGCCTGTTTCGCGGCGACAACCTCGGCAAAATGCTCGTCCGCCTACACCGACCCGCGAACGGCTGACCGAGCACCCCGGCCACCTCACCAGTGCATGTCGACGCCGGCAGTGAACGCGACCGGCGGCCCTGGCCCATACGCACGAGGATCGGTCGCAGCGGGAGCCTCGCGGAGGTCGATCTCGGCGGTCTCGGCGAAGGTGCCGAAGCTGGCGTAGCGCTCGTCGAGGCTGTTGGCGACTTTCAGGAAGAGGTCGAACCACTCGGTTAAGGCGGCACGCGCGACGACGTCGAGCAGCCAATAGCTCGGTGTCTTCGCCGTGAGATTCGCCTCGTCGCCGCGCAGGTACTGGCCGCTCGAGCCGGTGAGATTGGTGCCGAGGGTCAGGCGACTGATCAACGTCGTCGCGATGCCGAGCTTGAGCTGGTGGCGCGGGATGCTCGGAATGGTGTCGCCTCGCTTCACCTCGATCTGACCGTTTTCGGTGGCGGGATTGTTCGGGCTGGCGACGCGAAAACCGGAGCGAAAGGTCGCGTCGATCAGCGCGTAGCTGGCGAACCAATCGACGGCGAGCCAGGACCGCGCCTGCCACCGCCCGCTGCCGTCGAGCTCGATGCCCTGGCGGCGGGTGCGGCCGGCGTTGCGAAAATAGCCGCGGCCGAACCCGGGCGAAGCGACGAACAAGATGTCGTCGTCGAGATCGGTGCGATAGCAGGCAACACTCCATGCGAGCCGTGCCGCTCCCAAGCGGAGCTTGCCGCGTCCGCCGAGCTCGCCGGTGCGGGCGATCACCTCGTCGAGCGGCGGATCGGAAACGAAGGCGTTAGGCAATCGGCACGGCGCGTCAGGATCGGCGCAACCGAGCTCGGCCGCCGACGGGCTGCGGCTCGCTTCGGAGTAGCCGCCGAAGAAGGTCAGGTACGGCCTCCACGCATAGGTTGCGCCGGCGGCAAGATCGAAGCGACGGAAGCGGCTGCGATCGGTCAGCGTGTCGCCGAGATAATCGTCGAGGTCGACGGTAACGTGATTCCATCGTCCGGCTAGCGTCAACGCCAGCGCCTCGGTCACCGCAAAGACGTCGCGCACAAAGACGCCATAGGCACGATTCGCGGTCTCGATGTCGACGGGCCGAACCTCGTTACCGGCATGCAAAATCAGACCGAGACCGGTAACGGTGCGATCCGGCGTCAGGTTGCCGAGCTCGGCAGATGACTCGAAACCGTTGTCCCCTCCGTCGAACGTCACGCCGGCGCTGATGGTGTTGTCGCGACGCCAGATGCGGTGCTCGAGCGAGAGCTGTGTCGCCGCGCCAAAGCTCCAACCGCGGGTGCGGCTGCGATTGAAGACCCCGGGCGCACTGGTGATGCGATCGATCGCGATCGCTTCGCCGAACTGATCGAGAGCTGTCGGTCCCTCTTCGCCGATGCACAGACGATCCGACGTGTCTTCACAGGCCTCCGCGTCGATCAGGTCCCCGTTCACGGTGCGTCGGTCGAGGCGGCCGAAATAGGTTGTGCCGCTCCATGCCAGTGCACGCGTCAGCTCGGTCTCGCCGCGAATCGCAAGACTTGCGAAGCGGTTCTCGGTACGGTCGGGATGGGTGAACACCGCGTTGCGATCGGCGGCGAGGAGCTCGACCGGCGCGACGCCATTGCCGACGAGAGAGTTGTCCGCCGCCGTCACGCTGATGCCGAGCTCGCTCGCACCTCGACGCCAGGTCGTGTCGGCATAGAGCTGCGTCAATCGCGACGGCGAATGCTCGCGCCAGCCATCCTCCGCGGCGACTCGTGCGCCGCCATAGAAACCGATGTTCTCCCATGACCTCCCGGCTTGCAGCGTCAGTTGCCGCCGTTCGAACGAGCCGCCCTCCATCTCCAGGCGCGTGCCCGGTGCAGAGAAGCCGTCCTTCATGTGCAGAGCGACCGCGCCGCCGAGAGCGTTGAGTCCGAACATCGGATGGGAGCCGGCGATCACATCGACCGAGTCGACGGCGAAATCCGGGATCAGATCCCAATTGACGGTGTCGCCGAACGGCTCGTTGACCCGTACGCCGGATTGATAGACGGCAAGCCCTTGCGGTGTGCCGAGCAGCGGCGAAGCGGTGAAGCCGCGGTACTGAAGATCCGGTTGGTACGGATTGTTTTGTGCGTCGTTGGTGTGAGCCGAACCGATGCGGTCGGCGAGAAGGTCCGCCACATGAAGCGGATCGAGGCGCTGTGCTTCCGTCGCGCCGAGGCTGCGAACGTTGGACGGCATCGTGTCGCGATCGGCGCCGCTACCGGGCAACGGGCTGGTGGCGACCACGGTGATCTCCTCGACCTCGAGCGAGAGCATCTGCGCGCTTGCCTGGCGAAGCGCGAGTAATGCCATGAGCGCCAGCAGATATCGCCAGCGCCAGCGTGCGGCACAGCCCCGCCAGGGGGCGGCATACCCCTGAGCTGCGGCACGCCGTATCGCGGAGTCTCGCGTCAGCGCCGGTCCTTGCTTGCGTCTATCAGGCGCACGTCGATCGGGCGTGGGCTGTCGAGATGGATGTCGCGTTGTGGGAAGGGGAAGGAGACGTTGGCCGCGCGGAAGAGCTTGTCGATGCGAAAGCGAACGTCGCTCAAGACGTCGTCGCGGTCGACCAGCCGCGGCAGGACCGAGAACTCGAGCTCGAAAACCACGGCGTTGTCGCCGAAGTCGGCGAGCAGCACCTTCGGCGCCGGATGTTTCAAGACGCTCGGCTGATCGCGCACCGCTTGCTCGAGCAGCTCGACGACTTGATCGGTGTCGGAGCCGTAGGCCACGCCGACGCGCAGGGAGAACTCGGCGTGGTCGCTGGAGAGGGTCCAGTTGATGACGTTGTGCTCGAGGAACGAGCTGTTGGGGATGACGATCTCGACGTTGTTGAGATCGCGGATGACGGTGCTGCGCGCGCCGATGCTGTCGACCGTGCCGTAGGTGCCGTCGACCTGGATGATGTCGCCGACGCGGATCGGCCGCTCGATGAACAGGATCAGCCCGCTGAAGAAGTTGTTGACAATGTTCTGACTGCCGAAGCCGACGCCGATCGCTACCGCGCCGCCGAGCAGGGTGAAGGCGGTCAGGGGCACATTGACGACGCGCAGCGAGATCAGGGTCAGAGCTGCGACGAAGAAATAGAACAGCAGCGACTGCACCGTCGCTGCGGCCCCCGCGGCGAGACCCATGCGTGGGAACAGACGCCGATTGAGTTGGCGGCTGAGGAACGCCGCGAGGCCGAGACCGACGACGAAGATCAGCAGGGCGGAGACGATCTTGCCGACAGTGATCGGCCGATCGTCGATCGTGGTCAGCTCGTAGCGCCAGGCGACCACCATCATAGCCCGCGCTTCGCGCAAGCGCTCCCCGATCGAGACCACCGCCAGCCGCCGGTCGAGCTCGGCCTGCAGCCGGCGCTGCAGCTTGCGGCTCGCCTCGAGGTGCTCGACCATCGTCTGGTAGAGCTGCTGGCGATCGCGGATTTGTTTGACCTGCTCCTTGCCCCAGGTGGTCTCGCCAACGTCTTTGGCGCGTCGCTCGGCGAAGCCCTCGATCTCGGTCAGTCTACCTTTGTACACGCGCAGATCGCGATTGATCTGGTCGAGCAGCGTGCGCGAGTGGTTGTGCCAATCGTTCATCTTGTCGCGGGCGAGACTCTCGTTGGCGAGCTCGAAGCGCTTGCGCAGCGCGGCCTCGTCTTCGTCGAGCAGCTGGCGCTGGCGGATCAATAGATCGACGGCGATCTGTCTGGTCTGATGCCCGAGCCGGCGCGCCTCCGCTTCCGGTGAGGCATCGCCGTCAGTACCCTCGCGCTGTTTGACCCGGGCCCACAGTTTCTCGGCGGCGCTCAGCTCGACTCGCGCGCTCGCTATCGCCTGGTCGAGCTTGTTTTTGTCCGATTGGATCGCGACCAAGCGATCCTGCAGCTCGTTGCGGCTGAAAGAAACCTTGTCGCCCATGCGCTCGAGCGTCTCGCGCGTGAAATCGTGACGCAGATCGAGCGACTCCTTGCGTTGCCGCACTACCTGCAGCTCGAGGCTGCGCAGCTGGGCCTCGGCGGCGGCGACACGATTCTCCAAGGTGCGCAGCTCGAGGTCGCGCTCGGCCTCCGCACCACCTTGCAGCTCGACGGTCTCTTTGGCCTGCCGGCGCGCCGCTTCGCGCTCGGCGAGTTGTTGCTTGGCCTGCTCGAGGGCTTCTTCGGCGGTGGCGAGGTCGGCCTCGCGCAGCTTGCGGCGCGACGTCAACGAGTCGAGCTCGTCGCGCAGCCCATCGACCCGGGTGATGGTGTACGGCGTCGGTTCGGCGAGCCCTTCCGCCGGCAGCGCGCGCAGCTGCTTGTGCGCCTCGTCGCGACGGGCGGCGGTATCGCTACGCGACTGAAGCGCCTGGGCGATGCGCATGTAGAGAACGTCGAGCGATTCGAGCAGCTGAATTTCGCGGCTGCGGTCGGTTGCGGCATCGGAGGCGCCGGCGGCACGTAGCTGCGCGAGCTCTTCCTGCACCTTGGCGCGCGACTTCTCGACCTCCGCCGCATCGAGCGTACTTGCCGCGGTCGGGGTGGGCTCGTCGGCCCTGACCGTGGCGATGCCTATCGCGACCACGGCAATTGCGATCACTACGAGTCGGTTGAGCGGCTTCACCCCTTCACTTATCCGGGACAATCGCGGCGATGCCAAGAAGCGCGCAGCTCCGCCCTTTCTAAGCGACGCCCCCGATTGCGGCGGCGTGAATTATCGCCGAAGCTCGGAGGGCTTCAGGAGGTGCTGATGGCCGCACAGAAAAAGGGCTTGTCACGGCGGGCGCTGCTGGCCGGTGCTGGTGCCGCCACCGCCGGGGTCGCCGGGTGCAAGTGGGGCAGCCAGCTGTTCTTGTTGAGCGATGCGCCCGAGGCGGAGGAAGCTCAGGAGGGCTGGAGCGGCTCGCAGGTGCGCAGCTACCGGCGTCTCGGCCGCACCGGCTTCGAGATGTCCGACATCTCGTTCGGCTGCTCGAACTTGAACGACCCGCAGGTGGCGCGGCGCGCCATCGAGCGGGGCATCAATTACTTCGACACCTCGCCCGATTACTCCGACCACCAGTCGGAGAAGGCTCTCGGTGCGGCGATTCAAGGCGCCCGGCGAGACAAGCTCTTCGTGGTCTCGAAGTTCTGCAATGCCGACGGGCACCTTGCCGACGACACCCCGGTGAAGGACGTGATCGCCGCGGTCGAGAGCAGCCTGCAGCGCCTACGGACCGACTACCTGGATCTGGTGCACGTGCACGCCTGCAACAGCATCGAGCGTCTGATGGCCGCCAATATCCACGAGGCCTTCGATCGGCTGAAGGAGGCCGGTAAGGTTCGTTTCATCGGCGTCTCGTCGCACACCCCCGATCTCGAGAAGGTGATGCGCCACGCCGTCGACAGCGGCCGCTTCGACGTGATCATGGTCGCTTACAACTTCAAGAATTGGCCCGACCTGACCCAGATCTTCGCCGACGCGCACCGCCGCGGTGTCGGCGTGGTGGCGATGAAGACGCTCAAGGGCGCGCAGCACTCGTCGCTGGCGGACTTCACGCCGAGCGAGCGCGAATCGTTCGCCCAGGCCGCCTTCAAGTGGGTGCTGTCGAACCGCGACGTCAGCGGGCTGGTGGTCACCATCGATCGCTTCGCCCTGATCGACGAGTATCTTTACGCCTCCGGCGCGCCCTTGCAGGAGCAGGATGTCGCCTTGCTCGAGAAGTACGATCGCTTGATCAGCAAGGATTATTGCCGGCCCGGCTGTGGCGACTGTCTCGACGCCTGCCCCTACGGTCTGCCGATCGACGACGTGCTGCGCTACTCGATGTATTTCGAGCATTACGGCCAGCAGAAGGAAGCGATGCGGCTCTACGGCAAGCTCGCCCCATCGCAGCGCGCCGACCACTGCGCCGGCTGCGCCGCGCCCTGCGAGGCGCGCTGCGAGTTCGGCCTGCCGGTGCGGGCCAAGATGGAGAAGGCGCACCGACTGCTGGTCTGACCTTAGGTTGTCCGTGTTAGTCCGTGTCGGTCCGTGCCCGTCCGTGACGGCGCACGGACAGGCACGGACGATCACGGACGATCACGGACGGGCACAAGTCTGCGCTCGGTAGAGGGCGGCAGGGGCGCTGGGGTTCGCGGCATGCCGAGGCGCCGGCGGCTACTTGCGCGGATGGCGGGCGAAGAAATCCCAGACGCGCTGGGTGGCGGCTGGCGGCCATAGGTGGGCGATGTCTTCCTCACAGAAGATGACCTCCGCGCCTTGACGGCAGCCTTGATAGCGCTGGCAGTTACCTTCGCTGACTGCCTCGCCGCAGCCGTTGCGGCGGGCCCAGCCCTGGCTCGCCGCGCGCGCGTGGGCGAGCGGCACGACGCCGTCGCGCGTGCCGTGATGGATGATCACCGGTACCGGTCGCTCCGGGGTGCAGGCGACCAACAGATCGCCGCCGCCGACCGGCGCGATCGCGGCGATCCGATCGCTCAGCGCGCAGCCGAGCATGTGGCTCAGCCAGCCGCCGTTGGAGAAGCCGCTGGCGTAAATACGCCGTGGGTCGACGCAGTGGCTGCGCTCGATGTCGTCAATCATCGCGTTGACGAAGGCGAGGTCGCGATTGCCTTCGAGGCTCTTGATCTCCCAGCCGGCACGCGCCTCGTTGCCGAGCAGCGCCACCGGCAGCCCTTCCGGGTAGGCAGTGAGAAATGGGCCGGTGTCGCGCAGCTCGCGGAAGCGCGAGGCTTTCCAGACACCTTCGCCGCTGTGGCCCCAGCCGTGGAACGCCAAGATCAGCGGCACTGGCTGGCCCGGCGTGACCGCGGCGGGGACTTCGAGGATGTAGTGCCGTTCGCTGCCGGCGACGGTGACGGTACGTTGCAACCGGGCACCGTGCTCGAGATCGTCGGCACTGCAGCCTTTGCCGGGTGCGGTCGCGTGCGTGCAAGCGGGAAGGAGCAGGGCGGCGAGGAGGATCGATGTAAGGCGTAGCACGCCGCTACCCTGCCATTATTCGCCGCTCCGGTCCCATCCCCCGTGAGCAATTCCCCCCTCCTTTCCCCCCGCGCCTTTGGCGCGGCTTCTTTTGGGAAAGGGGGCACACCTGGCTGGGCTGGACCTTTGGATAGGCCGCGTCTACGACCGAGGGGTGACTCAGCACATCAATCGGCTTGCCGGCGAGACCAGCCCGTACCTCCTGCAACACGCTCACAACCCGGTCGACTGGTACCCTTGGGGCGACGCGGCCTTCGCCCGGGCGCGCGCCGAGAACAAGCCGATCTTCTTGAGCATCGGCTACTCCGCTTGCCACTGGTGCCACGTCATGGAGCACGAGTCCTTCGAGGACGAAGAGACCGCGCGGCTAATGAACGAGCACTTCGTCAACATCAAGGTCGACCGTGAGGAACGGCCCGACGTCGACCACATCTACATGGGCGCGGTGCAGATGCTGACCGGCCGCGGCGGCTGGCCGATGAGCGTCTTCCTCACGCCCGAGGGCAAGCCTTTCTACGGTGGCACGTACTTTCCGCCCGAGGATCGGCACGGCTTGCCGAGCTTCCGCCGGGTTCTGCTCGGCATCTCTCAGGCTTACCGCGAACGGCCCGAAGACATCGAGAAGTCGGTTGGCCAGATCATGGCCGGATTCGCCCGACTCGAAGGCGCGACCGCGACCGCAGAGCGTCTCGATGCGGCGGCGGTCGTCGAGGCCGCCGAGAGCCTGGCCGGTTCGTACGATGCCAAATACGGCGGCCTCGGCCAGGCGCCGAAGTTTCCCAACGAGGCGGCTTTCGAGCTGTTCCTGCGCGTCTACCGTGGCACCGGCCAGCAGCGTTATCTCGAAATGACGCTGCACACGCTGCGCAAAATGGCCGAGGGCGGAATGTACGATCAGCTCGGCGGCGGCTTCCATCGCTACTCGGTCGACGAGCGCTGGTTGGTGCCCCACTTCGAAAAGATGCTCTACGACAACGCCCAGCTGGTGCCGCTCTATCTCGAAGCGTTCCAGATCAGCGGCGACGCCTTCTACGCTCGCATCGCGCGCGAGTCGCTCGACTACGTTTTGCGCGAGATGCGCGATCCGAGCGGCGGCTTCTATTCGACCCAAGATGCCGACAGCGAAGGCGAGGAGGGCAAATTCTTCGTCTGGGATTTGGCCGAGGTCACCCGATTGCTCGGCGAGGACGCCGCGGAGCTGGCGGCGCGCTACTGGGATCTCACCGAGGTCGGCAACTTCGAAGATCACAACATCTTGCACGTCACCCTCGAGCTCGAGCAGCTCGCCAAGCTGTTCCGCAAACCAGTCGAAGAGGTGACGGCGACAATTCAGCAAGCGCGCGCCCGGCTGTTCGCGGCGCGCGAGCAGCGCATCCATCCCGGCCGCGATGAGAAGATTCTGACTGCCTGGAACGGTCTGATGATCTCGGCTTTCGCCCGGGCTGCCGAGGTCCTGGCGGACGAACGCTATCGCCAGGCGGCAGGTGAGGCGGTCGCCTTCATCGAACGCGAGCTGCAGCGCGACGATCGCCTGCTGAGCAGCTACAAGGATGGCCGGGCGAGGTTCAACGGCTATCTCGACGACTATGCCTTCTACATCGCGGCGCTGCTCGACGTTTTCGAGCTCGAGCAGGAGGATCGCTACCTCGAGCGGGCCGTGGCGCTCGCCGAGACCACGCTGCGCCACTTCTGGGACAGCGAGGGCGGCGGCTTCTTCTTCACCAGCGACGATCACGAACAGCTGATCGTCCGTAGCAAGCCCGCCTTCGACGGCTCGATACCGTCTGGCAATTCGGTAATGGCGCACAATCTGTTGCGCTTGCACGCGCTGACGGACAACACGCTGTTCGGCGAACGTGCCGAGGTGTTGCTAACGCTCTATGCGGCGGGGATGAAGCAGCAGCCATTCGGCTTTGCCAACTTGCTCGGCGCGGTCGATCGCTTCGAGCGCACCGCCGACGAGGTGGTGCTGGTCGGCAACCACGACGATCCGGCGCTGCGGCAGATGCTCGCCGCGGTACGCAACACCTATCTGCCCAACCGCAGTCTGCGGGTGATTCCACCGGGCGCGGTGGCGACGCTGCCGCAGCGGCTGCAGGGCAAGGGGCAGGTCGGCGGCGCCGCGACGGCCTATGTCTGCCGGCGGATGACCTGCTCGGCGCCGGTGCGCACGGCAGCCGATCTCGAGCAGCTGCTCTCGGAGTAGAGGCTCAGAAGTCCGCGCCTGCGGCGCTGATGCCTTCCGCCGGCGGAAGGCATCAGCACTTTGGGAAAGGGGACGCGCACCTGGTTACTCGCGGAGCAGGTGGAGGTGGCGGCCGAAGGTGAAGGAGGTGATCCCCATGATGATCGTTGCCGAGACGATCGCGCCGGTCGCCCACAGAAAGACGAGGTTGCCCGCCGCGGCGGCGGCGATCCAGGCAAAGATGCGCCGGCTCTTGGCCTCCGCGGCAGGGACCGCGCTGTTCGACTGCTCCATGGTGACTCCTGAAAAGCTCGCCCCGGGTGTCGCCGGCTCGATTGCGGCAACAGGCGCGAAAATTTGACAGCAGCGAGTAGCAGACTGTTTCGCCGACGGTCAACGAGGAAATGGCCTAAAGCGCCGCTTGCTGACAGCCGTGCTGGGTGGCGAGG
>DASPMH010000649.1:0-7714 GCA_035627175.1 Terriglobales bacterium
TGTTGTCGCGAATGCTGACGACAACATCTTGGGACGAGCCCTTGTTGCCGGATCCATCGTAGGCGTCGGCTACCAGCGTGACGCGACGGTCGGTGAAACCGGTTTCTTTGATCTGGACGTTGAAAACCGCGTTGCAGTCGCTTTCAAGGGTGAGGCAGGGCACCTCCTGCTCGGCAACGACGGCCGCGTCGCCGCTGGCACGTAGCACGAGACGTGAAACGAGGTAGTTGTCGCTCGCCTGGACGGCGACGCGCACCGTTGCACCGGGAGCGACGAGCAATGGCGGTGCGGGGATGGCGAAGACGTTGGGTTCGCTGATGTCGGCGACGACGATATCGACATCGGCATCTGTTTCGGCCAGGACGCGGTTGCCGGCTTTGAGTATCGCCGAGACGCGAGTCATGCCTGGCTCGCGCGCGTGTACCACGACACTCGAGCCGCCGCCTTCGATGGTGGCGGTGCCGCCGTCCGAAGAGGTCCACACCAACCGCGATCCAAATGGTGCGGTCGCGCTTTGCGGCAGCAGCTTTGCAGTGCACGTCGTGCGATCGGGCATGCCGGGCGATAGGTTGAGCCGGTGCGCCGAGCAGGTGACATCGATGCCGGCGATCGGGTTGATGATGGTCAAGCCGGGGAGGGCATTGCTGATGATGGTGTCGGCGATCACTTCGACGAGATACTCGCCGCCCGGGACGTGCGGCAACGGCGCAGAGATCAGGCTGCTATTGAGGGCACGGATCTGAGTGGAGAAGATCTCGCCCATCGGAGCGTTGGGGCGCTCGAAGCGCGCTGCCGCAGTGCAGCCGGCGACGCCGTTGGTCAGCATCGAGAGAGTTTGTCCCGAGCGGCCGAGCAGCGGTGCCGAGCTAAGCGGATCGATCGGCAGCAGCTGCAGCAACTCGGCCTCGACGCGCCATCGCATCCGCTGCGATGTGCCGGTCAGCGGCAAGGCGCGGCGAAGGAAGTACTCGATCGAGCCGCAGAAGCCGAAGGTCGGGGCCAAGCGGAATTGCAGAAAACCGGGGCCACTCTGCTCCGGGGCGAGGACCAGATCACCGCGGCGCAGACGCAACACCAGGTTCGATCCGGTCAAGCGCCGGCCGTGGATCCGTATGAAGCCGTTGACGTGAATGGCCTCGCTGCGCACTTGCGAGCGATCGAGAAAGACGACCTCGGTGATAATCGGCGGCAGCGCCGCGCCGGTGAGAGTCAGGGCACCGGCCAGCGTGCCGATGCCGATTGCGATCAGCGCCCCGGGCCCGAGCAGGGTGCCGCCGGCAGCGGCGCCGGCTGCACGAGCGACGAGGGTTGCGCCGCGGGCGGCGCGAATGGCGTTGTTGACGACGAGCGTTTGTCGCGGCCCGCTGCCGGCGACGGCGCCGTCGAGGACGGCTTCGATGTCATCGAGCGCATCGCGCAAAATCTCGGCGGCCCCGGAGCTGTCGATTGCCGCATCAATCCGCTGCCGCAGCTCGGTGGTCAGCTGAGGATCCTGGGCCAGCGCGGCGCGCTGCGTTTCGAGGTCGTCGCGAAAGATTGCGATCGCTTCGAGCACGGCTTCGGTGTCGTCGCCGTAGATGTCTTGTAGATCGAGCTCGGCAAGTCGCTCGAGAAACAGATCGAGCAAAGCGAGAAAGCCGTCGAAACTATCGGCGGCGCCGACGCCCGTTTGTGGCGTGATGACGATAGAGCGTGGCGGTCCGGTGAGATCGCCGGTAGTCACCGTCACAATGGTCGGACCGGGGAGAAGCGGTGGAACGCTGACGACGATACTGTCGCTGCCCGTGATCTCGACGATTTCGGCGGGCACTCCGCCGATCTCGACGGTCACCAGCGCGCTGTCCCCGGCGAAGTTGACGCCGTCCAAACGCAAAGGCGCATAGGCGCGGATCAGCGAGCCGGTGGTCGGCGCTCCGCCGGTGATTTGTGGAGCGTGTGCCGGTGCGCGGCAGTCGCCGAAGAGGCAGCTGGCGCTGCAGGAGACATCGGCGGCGTCGACGGTGCCGCTGCGGTCGCAGTCGTCGTTGTCGCAGGCGCTATCGCCGTGCAGACCGTGCGCGGTGGCGAGGATATCGGCGGCGCTCTGGTGTGCGCTGCAGTCGGCATCGCCGCGCCCGTAGCCCTGCGCCGCAGCCGTTCCGGCAAGAGTCAGAGCCATCGAGACAAGGGCCAAGAACGCGTGCAGCGACATGAGACTGGGCTCCCGGCTAGTGGAGAATACCCCCCGGCGTCAACAAAAATCCGGTCCATTCGGTCCCCTCCCCGGTGAGCACTTCTGCGAACCGGGGAGGGCGAGGGAGGGGGCGCCGGTCCGCCGTCGAGCGACGGCGGCTACAGGCAGCCGGTGAGGATGCGGTTTATCTGGGTCAGGATCTCATCGACGGTGACGACGCCGTCGTCGTTGCTGTCGCAGAATCGGCAGCTGGTAAGAGCCAGGTTGCCGAGAGTGATGTTGAGACAGGTCAACAGCTCCTCGACGGTCACGTCGTCGTCGCCGTTGCAGTCGCCGTCGCAGACCGGCTCGCTCGTCGGCGTCGCGGTGGCGGGCGGTGCCGTCGGCGTCGCCGTTGCCGGACGCGGGGTTCGCGTCGAGGTTGGGGTGGCGGTGTTGCGCGGCGGCCCGAGGTCGGTGCGGGGATCGTCGTCGACGACAACCGGCGGACACTCAGGATCGTTCGCCTCGCTGCATTCGACTTGGAAGTGATGCTGGTGACTGTGGATGGTGAGGGATCCGTCGACCAATCGTGCTCCAGGCTGCAAGATCGCCGTGTAGCTTGCGCCGGGCGCATAGTCGGCGGTGGCCTGGAAGCGAACCAGCCGCGACGTTCCGCCCCAGCGGGTGTAGCGCAGGTTGAACGGGTGCGGCATGCCGTCGACGTCGATCAGCGAGGCGGTCGCGCTGTGCTCTTCGACGCCCTTGCCGAAGACGAGCGTCACCCAGCTGGCGACGCTCTGATGATTGGCCTCGCGCAGGCGACGCGGCGCCTCCGGCCAGGCGTGAACGATCAGGTTTGCTTCATCGAAGCGACCGTGTAGCCGTTCCCACAGCGCTTCCATATGGCGCGCGGTCGGCTCGATCTCGGCGCGCAGGCTGCCGGCGACGCTCGGGTCGAGGTAGTTCTCCGCGGCCCACGGGATCAGCGTGCGGGCGCGCCGGCCGTAGTTGGCGGCGACGCTCAGGCCGACGGTGTCGTTGACGTAGACGCTGCGGACGATGCGGATCTGCTCCTCGATCAGATCGTGATCGATCACCGGCCGCTGCAGGACATCGAACAAGGGCAGCATCTCGTCGATCGGGAAGTAGTCGCCTGGTAGCAAGCGGAAGTGGTCGTCGAGCACCAAAAAGCCATCGGTGCCCGGATCCGAGACGTCCTGGCCGCCGCCGTCGCGCTGCTCGATCTCATGGAGGAAGGTCGAATCGAAGAGCTCGTCTTGTAGTCCGTGCGAGGCGCAGCCCAGGAGGAAGGCAATCAGCAGCTTCTCCTCTTTCGTTTCATAGGTGGGGCCGTAGGTATTGCGGATGTGTTGGATGAAGCTTTCGATGAAGGGTTCCCAGTGGGCGTACTCGCCGTAATCGCGCGCGCCGGGATTATCGAGAGCGTAGCCGGTGTCGGGAAACATCGCGCCGCTGAGCGCGGCTTGGAAAACATCGGCATCCTCGAAGATGGCGCGCAGCTCGCCTGGGGGCAGGTTCTCGATGGCCCAGCCAGTGACGTGGACATGCCCGAGCAGTCCGTGAGCCGCGGCCGGGCGTGCCGGTCCACAGAGGACGGCAAGCAGCAGCAAGGCGAGCAGAGCCCGACGCAGAGTTCGATCCATCAGCGATACCTCGGTAGACCTCGTCCGTAGCGCAATCGCACCGCAAAGGGGAGCGCAACACTGTAGATCCGCCCCAGGGCTGTAGCGCGCGCTCTCCGAGTGCGCCGGGAGGGGAGGGGACTCCTCCTGGCCCTGGACCGCCGCACCGGCTCCGCCTGGTGCGCTGAGACAGCGCACGCTACAGCAGATGAGCACCTGAAATCCCTCGCGCCTGCGGCGCTGAGGCTTTCGCCGGCGAAAGCCTCAGCCCTTTGGGAAATTTGGGGAAAGGGGGCGCACACCTAATCATCTTTGGGAATGCGCGGGCGAACGCCGCCGAGGAACTTCGGCGCCCACCAGTTGAAGTCGCCGAAGAGGCGCATCGTCGCCGGGACGATCAACACCCGCACCAGGGTCGCGTCGAGGGCGACCGCGGCGGCCAGGGCGATGCCCATCGATTTGACCATGATCACCCGGGCAAGGCCGAAGGCGCCGAACACCATCACCATGATCAGCGCTGCGCTGGTCACCAGCCGGCCGGTCCGCTCGAGTCCTTCGGCAACCGCCCAGGTATTGTCGCCGGTGCGGAGATACTCCTCGCGCATCCGCGACAGCATCAGCACCTCGTAGTCCATCGACAGTCCGAAGACGGCGCAGAACAGCAACACCGGCACGGCGGCGTCGAGCGGACCCGGCTCGAAGCGCAGCAGCCACGACAGATGGCCTTCCTCGAAGATCCACACCAGCGCGCCGAACGATGCTGCGATCGAAAGCAGGTTCATGATCACCGCCTTCAGCGGCAACACCACCGAGCGCAGCATCGCGTAGAGGACGATGTAGGTGACGATCAGCACGAAGCCGACGGAGTAGGGTGCCCGTGACAGAATGAAGTTGTTGAGGTCGACGTCGTTGGCCGGTGCGCCGGTGACGGTGATCGTGCCGTCGCCGACGCGGCGATTCTCGCGGATCTGCCGCACCAGCTCGCGCGCCGCAGGACTGGTCGGACCGGCATCGGTGCGCACGATCAGCAGCGCGATGTTCTTGGCGGAGGTCATTGAACGCACCCGCCGCGCCGCCGCGGGCAACTCGTCGTCGGGGGTCTCCGAATCGGCAATGAAGTATTCGGCAGTCAGCCGCGGATCGGTATCGACCACGCCTTCGACCTTGACGACGCCCTCCATCTTGGCGAGGCGTTGCGCCAGCTCGTAGAGCGGCTCGATCCTTTCCGGCGAGTACGCCGGCGCGTCGGGATAGGTCGCGACCACCAGGATCTGCGTCTGCGCCTGCTCGGGGAAGGCGACGCGCAGCTCTTCGTAGATGTCGCGGGCTTCGACACCCCGCGGCAGCGTGGCAATGTCGGCGGCGGCGATGTCGAGGCGGACGAACGGCGAGCCGAGGATCATCACCACCAGCAGCGTCGGCAGCAAGACCAGTATCGGGCGGCGCATCACCCAGGTGGCGATGCGGTGCCACATGCCGTCAAAGGAGGCGACCCGTGGCAGTGGCAAGCGCAAGGAGTTGATGCGCGGTCCGAGCTCGACCAGCAGCGCCGGGAGGAAAGTCAGAGCTGCGATGACGGCGAGCAGCACCACGACCGTGCCGCCGATGCCCATGGTTGCCAGGAACGAGCCGTGGAAGAACATCAGGCTGCCGAGTCCGATGGCAACGGCAAATCCGGAGAAGACGACGGCATGTCCGGCGGTGTCGAGCGCGGTCACCAGCGCGTCGGCATAGGATGCGCCGTTGGCGAGCTCGTCGCGGTAGCGGCTGACGATGAACAACGAGTAGTCGATGGCAACACCGAGCCCGATCAGCGAGGCGACGTTGATGGCGTAGACGGCGATGTCGATCACCCGGGACAGAGCGGTGATGGCGGCGATGCCGGTGACCACCGCCAGCGCGCCGACGCCGACGGAGAGCGCGGCCGCGGTGACGGTGCGGAACACCGCGATCAGCACCAGCAACGCCAGCGGCAAGCTGACCAGCTCGGCGATCAACACGTCGTAGGCGAGGGTGCGGTCGAGATCGCTGCGATAGGCGAGATGTCCGGTGAAGCCCGGCTCGAGAACCTCGGTCCGCACTTTGTTGCGCAGCTCTGGATAGGCAGCGGCCGCGGCGAAGTACTCGTCGCGCAAGGTGACCACCGCCAGAGTCTTGTTGCCGTCTTCGGAAATTAGCCGTTCGCCGACCAGCTGCGGCGCGTCGTCGGGGGCGAGCACGGCGCGCACGCGCGGATCCTGGCGAAGGCCGGCGAGAGCTTCGGTCAGTGCGGGGCGGTAGCGGGGGTGGCGCCAGGTCAGGCCGTCGCGTCCCTTGAAGAGGATGATGAAGGACGACTCGCCGGGGTAGGCGAGCTCGCGGGAGATCTGCTGTTGGGCGATCTCCGACTCGATCCCCTGAGTGGTTCCGGAGCTGAGGGTCCCACCGCGGATCAGCACCAGCACCGCGAGCAGCAGAATCACGCCACTGGCAAGCAGAATGGCGCGGTGACGGCGCAACGCCAAGTGAGCCAGCCAGCGATACATCGCAGCAGGCATACCGGCCCAAGCCAAAGTCGACAAGCACGGCAGGCCTGTAGCGCGCGCTCTCCGAGCCCGCCTCTACCTCACGTCGCCCCCGCCTTCAGTCGAGCCTCAGGCTGTCCGCACCCTGCGTTGCCTCTCGGCTCACAATCCCCCGTGCCCTTCGGGCACTGCCCCCTTTGCTCTCAAAGGGCGCGAACACTCACCTCGAGCGCGGCCTGAGCCCCTTGATCGCTGCCACCAACCCGCCCTGACAGCGGCGCACCAGCTCGCCCGCATCCATCAATGGCGACAGCACGAAGTGACGGCAGCCGGCATCGACGAACCCCTGCAGCTGCTCGAGACAATCCTCGGGCCGTCCGAGCAGGCAGTACTTGCGCGCCGCATCGCGGAACGGCCGGTTGTAGATCATCTGCAACAGGTTGGCGGCGCGCTCGAGCGCTGCATCGTAGTCGTCATCGAGAATGGTGAATAGAAACGCCGCGGTCAAAAACGGAGCTCGCTCGCGCCCGGCCGCCGTGGCGTGCTGCCGCATCGCCGCGAGGTTGGCACCGTACATCTCCGCCGAGCACATGTGGGAGATGTAGCCGTCGCCGAGACGGCCGGCACGGCGAAACGCCGGCGGCTTACGTCCGCCGATGACGATCGGCGGCCCACCCGGTTGAACCGGTTTCGGATCGAGCGAAAGCGAGCCGAATTCGAAATGCTTTCCGCGATGAGCGACCGCATTCTCGGACCACAGCCGCCGCAGCACGGCGATCGCTTCGTTGGCGCGGCTGCCGCGCTCGGCGAGCGGTACGCCGCAAGCTTCGAACTCCGGCGGGAACTCGCCGCCAACGCCGACGCCGAGGATCAGACGCCCGCCGGACAACACATCGATCGTCGCGGTCATCTTGGCGGTGACGGTCGGATGCCGCAGCGGCAGCAGAAACACCCCGGTGCCGAGCCGCACCCGTTCGGTGGCCGCGGCGACGAAGGACAACAGGCTCAGCGACTCGAGCAGCGGCACATAGAACGAGATGTGGTCGCCCGCCCAGATCGAATCGAAACCGGCGGCTTCGATCTGCCGCGCCAGCCCGGTCACCCCGGCGCCATCCTGCGCCGTCATCACCACGCCACATTCGACCGCATCTTGCAGCACCAAGGCCTCGCCCATCGGCCGCTTGTGGCAGCGCCGGCAAACGCGAGTCAAGGACTGCCGGGTCCGCGAGTCTGCGCCCCCTTTCCCAAAGGGCTGAGGCTTTCGCCGGCGAAAGCCTCAGCGCCGCAGGCGCGGCGGATTTCAGGAGCGGGCCGACTGGCCCGCAGAGAGCGGCTCGCGGAGCGCCTTCCGGGCTCTGCCGAGGCGCAGCTACACGGAGCGCCGCCGCGCTCTGCCGAGCGCAGCTACACGG
>DASPMH010000650.1:0-5233 GCA_035627175.1 Terriglobales bacterium
GGCCATCGTCCGCAAAGCCGAGCTCGAGGTTCGCCTGCACCGTGTCGAAGCCTTGATCCTGTAGGGCGTAGGCGCGGATCTTGTTCGCCAGGCCGATGCCGCGTCCTTCCTGGTGCATGTAGAGCAGCACGCCCTTGCCCTCCTTGTTGATCCTCTGCAGCGCCGCCGCCAGTTGCTCGCCGCAATCACAGCGCTGCGAGCCGAGCACGTCGCCGGTCAGACATTGCGAGTGGATGCGGGTCAACACCGGCTCGGCAGCGCCAATCCGACCTTTGATCAGCGCGATGTGCTGCTTGCCGTCGACCGAGCTGTCGTAGACCACCGCGCGCATGCGGCCACCCGCTGCCGTGGTGATCGGCGCTTCGGCGACCCGCCGCACCAGACACTCGCTGCGCAGGCGGTGGGCCACCACGTCCGCCACCTCCACCATCGCCAGCTCGAAGAGCTCGGCGAACGCCTCGAGATCTTCGCGCGAAGCGAGCGTGCCGTCGTCGCCGAGGATGGTACACACGGCCGCGCCCGCTCGCAGCCCAGCCAGTCGGCTGAGATCGAGTGCCGCCTCGGTCAGCGCCGCCCGCACCAACACCCCGCCTTCGCGGGCCTGCACCGGCACGATGTGGCCGGGCATGACGATGCTGTCCGGACTGGCATCGACCGCCATCGCTGCTTGGATGGTCACGGCACGGTCGGCAGCGGAGATGCCCGTGGTCACCCCCTGCTTGGCTTCGAAGGACGCTCCGTACGGGCGCTGGCCGGCTGCGGCTTCCGAGGACATCAGCGGGATGCCAAGGGCGCGCATGCGATCCGGACCGAGGGCGAGACAGACCAGCCCGCGGGCGTGGGTAACCATGAAGTTGATCGCGTCGGGGGTCACCAACTCCGCCGCCATGCACAGCTGCGCTTCGCCATTGAGACCGTCAGCGAGGATGACGAACCGCCCCTCGCGCAACTCGCGAAGAACCTCCTCGATGCTATTGCCTTGGCGTGGTCCCGACTTTTTACTGCTCGGCCGGCTAGAGCGCTTCATGGTTGAGACGTGTATCAAGGAGCAGATCCTCAGAAAACCGCCTCAGCTTGAGGTCGCGAAGCGAGAGCGCGTCGGCGACCTGCTCGACCCCCAGGGCGCCAAGCATCGGCCGGCCATCCCCGCCGATCAGCTTGGGGGCGAGGAACAGCAACAGTCGGTCGACCACCCCGGCGCGCAGCGCCGCCGCCGCTACCGTGCCGCCGCCTTCGACCAGCAGCGACATCACGCCGCGCTGTCCCAGCGCGGCGACCACCGCATCGAGACCAACCTCGCCTTGTCGGCCCGGCAGGCGAATCAGCTCGGCACCGGCGGCCGCCAGCCGTTCCATTCGCGCCCGCGCCGCGGCTTTGTCGGTAATGATCCAGGTCGGCGGCGGTCCTTGCAGCACTTTCGCCGAGGCCGGCACTCTCAAGCGGCCGTCGAGAATCACGCGCAGCGGGTTGCGGCCGCCGCGCAGGCGGCAGGTCAGCTCGGGATCGTCGGCGATCACCGTCGCCGCCCCGACCAGCACGGCATCGTGCTCGGCACGCAGGCGGTGCACGTAACGCCGGCTCGCCTCGCTGCTGATCCAGCGCGATTCTCCCGTCTTGGTTGCGATTCGACCATCGATCGAGGCGGCGAGCTTGAGGGTGACGAACGGGCGGCCGGTGGTGACGTGTTTGCGAAACGGTGCGAGCAATTCGTCGCCGGCATCCTGCAGCATGCCGGTAGTGACGCTGAGGCCGGCGGCAAGCAGGCGCTGTGCGCCGCCGCCGGCGACCCGCGGATTGGGATCGATACTGCCGATGACGACCCGTTTGACGCCCGCGGCGAGCACCGCGTCGACACACGGTGGGGTCCGCCCATGATGCGCGCACGGCTCGAGAGTGACATACAAAGTCGCTCCGCGAGCGCGGTCGCCGGCGTTCGCCAGTGCTTCGGCTTCGCCGTGAGCGGCGCCGGCGCGGCGATGGTAGCCCTCGGCGATGATCTGGCCGCGGCGGACGATGACAGCGCCAACCGGAGGATTCGGGCTGGTATAGCCGACGCCGCGACGGGCCAGCTGCAGCGCACGGCGCATGAAACGGCGATCGTCGGTGACGCTCATGCGATCACTCGCACGGTCACTTGCGCGCAGCCGGCCGCTTCTTCGATGCCGCGCGGCGCTCTTTGCGCTCTTTGATCAGATCCTCGAGCTCGCGCATGAACTCGCCGACGTCCTCGAAGGAACGGTACACCGAAGCGAAGCGGACGTAAGCGACCTGGTCGAGCTTGTGCAGCTCGCGCATCAAGGCCTCGCCGACCACCGAGCTGGCGATCTCCTTCTCGCCGCTCTCCTGCAGGGTTCGTTCGATGCGATCGACGACGGTCTCGATATCGTCCATGCTGACCGGCCGCTTCTCACAAGCCTTTTTGAGGCCGGAGACGATCTTCATGCGATCGAAGACCTCGCGGCGGCCATCCTTCTTCACCACCATCGGCAGCGTCTCCTCGACACGCTCGTAGGTGGTGAAACGGCGCTTGCATTTGATGCATTCGCGACGGCGGCGGATGACATCGTTGGCCTGGGTCAGGCGCGAATCGATGACGCGATTCTCTAGGTCGTCGCAGAACGGGCACTTCATGGGTGGCGGCGAGCAGGTGAGAACCAGGAGCGCTCAGCGGTCCCCGGCCTCGAACAGGCGCAGCTGCACTTCCTGCCCCTCCTCCTCGGGAGGAATGGGGTAGCGGCCGGTGAAGCAGGCGTCGCAGAAGCCGTTGCCGTCGCGCTTCTCCAGGAAGGAGTACATGCCCTGGGGCGAGAGGTAGCCGAGCGAGTCCGCGGTGATGAACTTGCAGATCTCTTCGACGCTGTGCGACGAGGCGATCAGCTCCTCGCGGGTAGGCGTGTCGATGCCGTAGAAGCACGAGCTGACCGTCGGCGGCGAGCTGATGCGCATGTGCACCTCGCGCGCACCGGCGTTGCGCAACATCTCGACGATCTTGCGGCTGGTGGTGCCGCGCACGATCGAGTCGTCGACGACGACGACGCGCTTGTCCTTCAACACACCGGACTGGGCATTGAGCTTCACTTTGACGCCGAAGTGACGGATCGCCGCGCGCGGCTCGATGAAAGTGCGGCCGACGTAGTGATTGCGCACCAAGCCCATCTCGAAGGGCAAGCCCGCCTCCTCGGCGTAGCCGAGCGCCGCCGGCAGGCCCGAGTCGGGCACCGGGATGACGATGTCGGCGTCCGCCGGCTGCTCGCGAGCGAGCTGCCGGCCGAGCTCCTTGCGCACTTCGTAGACGTTGCGATCGTAGATCTGACTGTCCGGGCGAGCGAAGTAGATGTACTCGAAGACGCAACGCGCCGTCGGCATCTTGGGGAAGGGATGAAAGCTCTCGACGCCTTCGGCGGACACCCGGACCATCTCCCCGGGCTCGACCTCACGCTCGTAGGTCGCGCCGAGCAGATCGAGCGCGCAGGTCTCGGAAGCGAAGATCACGCCTTGATCGAGGCGGCCCATCACCAGCGGCCGGAAGCCGGAAGGATCGCGCACCGCGATCAGCTCGTGCGGAGTGAGGAACACCAATGAGTAGGCGCCGCGCACCTGCAGCAAAGCTTCGATGACACGCTCGGTGGTAGTCTCTCCGCTCGCCGTCGCGATCAGATGAACGAAGACCTCAGAGTCGACGTTCGACTGAAAGATCGAGCCCTGGCGCTGCAGCCGTTTGCGGATCTCACCGGAGTTGATCAGGTTGCCGTTGTGGGCGACGGCGAGGCCGCCGCCTTCGTACTCGACGACGAACGGCTGGGTGTTCTTGAGCTGGGTGCCGCCCGAGGTCGAGTAGCGGTTGTGACCGATGGCGGCATTTCCTTCGAGCTTACGGATGATGTCTTCGTCGAAGACGTCGGCGACCAGACCGAGACCGCGATGCGAGATCAGGATGTCGTCTTTCGAAGAGACGATGCCGGCGGCCTCCTGGCCGCGGTGCTGCAGCGCGTAGAGACTGAGGTAGACGAGGTTGCTCGCTTCGGGATGACCGAAGACGCCAACGACGCCGCACTCTTCGTGGAACTTGTCGAACACGCTTTGCCTTTGGGGAACCTACCGCCGGATGCCTCAGCCCATGCGGGTCGGTAGTGCATCGCACCACGCCCGCTTCAGTTCTTCCACATCAATATCGATATACGAGTCGATTTGCAGTCGTTTGCCGCGAACTTCTCCAAGCACCGACATTGGAACATCGGCGTCGTTGGCCAACTCGCGCAAGCGACTGAGATTGCGCCGGCGCAGCGAGACGACGATGCGCGACTGACTTTCACCGAAGAGAGCCGCGTCCGGCCGAATCGCGCCATCGACCTGCACCGATGCGCCCAAAGCGACGCTGGGGGCGTTGATGCAGCACTCGGCCAGTGCCACGGCCAAGCCGCCTTCGCTGACGTCGTGAGCGGACTCGAGCAACCCTTCCTCGATCGCTGTGCGGCAGACATTTTGGACATTGCGCTCGCGGGAGAGGTCGATCCACGGGGGCGTGCCGGCGACGATGTCGCGCAGCGCCAGATACTCGGTACCGCCGAGCTCCTCGCGGGAGCGACCGAGCAGCGCGACGACATCGCCCTCGGTCTTGAAACCGATTGTCATGTGGCGGGTGATGTCCTCGATCAGACCGACCATGCCGATGGTCGGTGTCGGCGGAATCGGCCGTCCGTCGGTCTCGTTGTAGAAGCTGACATTGCCGCCGACGACAGGAATCTCGAGCGAGAGGCACGCGTCGCGGATGCCATGCACCGCCTCGGCAAACTGCCACATCACCTCGGACTTTTCCGGATTGCCGAAGTTCATGCAGTCGGTCAGACCGATCGGCACCGCTCCGGCGCACGAGATGTTGCGGGCCGCCTCCGCCACCGCGATGGTGGCGCCGACGTAGGGGTCGAGCAGGCAGTAGCGGCTGTTGCAGTCGACGGTGACGGCGATGCCCTTTTTGCTGCCCTTGATACGCAGGATCGCCGCATCGGAGCCCGGCCCAACGACAGTGTTGCTGCGCACCAGCGAATCGTACTGCCGGTAGATCCAAGCCTTCGACGCGATGTTCGGCGCGTCGAGGAGCTGCAGCAGGGTGCGATTGTAGTCTTCCGGCAGAGCGATGCGGTCGAGCGAGAGATCCTGGCGCGTGTCGAGATCTTCCGGCTCGGCATAGGGCCGCTCATACGCCGGGGCGTCGTCGGTCAGCATGGTGATCGGG
>DASPMH010000651.1:0-3239 GCA_035627175.1 Terriglobales bacterium
CGCGCGCCCTGGCGCAGGTTTTCGACGGTATGGCTTTGCACGCTCGGCGGCATCCAAACCTGACCCTGTACCGCAGCTTCGATCGCGCTCATCAGAGTCTCCACGGCGAAGCGCTTGAAGACGACGGCTCGGGCGCCCGAACGGATCGCATCGGCGGCGTCTGCCGGCTGCTCGTTGGCGGTGACAACCACCACCGCCGGCACGCGTTTCGCCAAGGTCTCGATGTCGACCAGGGAGTTGCGCTCCATACCGAGGTCGAGCAGCAGCACATCGCAGCGGACGTGCTCGAGCATCGCCAGCAAATCGTCGAGCCGCTCGGCTTCCCCGACGACGGTGACCTTGCCGTTCAGCTTCAGCAGGGAAATCAGACCCTGTCGAAACAAAGCGTGATCGTCGGCGATGATGATCCGCAGCGAGCTTTCCATGCTGCGACTCTAACTCGCGGGGATGCTCACCGCGAGGTGAGCCCCTGGCCGATCGCGGCGCACCGTCACGGTGCCGCCGAGCTCGATCGCCAGCGATGAAATCGTCCACGGCTGGAGCAGCTCATCGCGAAAGCCCACCCCGTCATCGTCGATGGTCACCAGAACTCTGTTGCCTTCCCGGCGGGCGTGGATCTCTGCCGATTGCGCCGCCGCGTGGCGGGTGACGTTGGTGACGCCCTCGCGCGCGATCTGGATGACGTTCTCGACGAGCTCCGCCGAACCTTCGAAGGAAATGTCGAGGCGAAAGCGGGTCTGGCTCTGCCGAGCCAGCATCTTTGGCGACGCGTCGAGGCCGACCAGCGAGCGCATGTAGGCACGCAGCTCGTCGTATTCCCGGTTGATGTTCGTCTGCAGGTCGGAGAGCTCCGACAGCGCCTCGGCAGCCGAGCCGCGCCGGAGCAGCTCGCGGCAAGTTTCGAGGCGTAGATTGATGCCGGCGAGCGCCTGGGCGCGGCCGTCGTGCAGATCGCGGGCGATCTGCTGGCGCTCGTTGGTAGCGGCGAGCTCGCGAATGCCGGCTTCGAGCTTCAAACGCTGCTGTCCGAGGTAGCCGACCAGGTAGCCGATCACGCCGAGGTAGGCCGGCCGCATCACGTAGAACCGGGTGATGCCGGGCGCCGACACCACGATCAGACTCAGGTACAGGGCGACGCTGACCGAGGTGACCACGATGGCGCGGCGCAGCCCCGAGCTTAAGCCAGCCGCGGTGACCGCGAAGACGAAGAAGGCGTACATCGGGCTGTTGATGCCTTCGGTGAAGGCCGCGATCGCCGCACCGAAAGCGACGTCCGCCCAGGTGGTGGCCGTCTCGAGCCGCGCCACCACCGCCGGCGGCCGGCGAAACGCCACAATCACCGCGATGCTGTACCCCAAGTGCGCCAGCAGGATCGCCAAGGCGTAGGAGTCGATGACGAAGGTTCCGGTGCGCATCGGAATCCATTGGCTCATCAGCGGTTCGCTGGGATCGATGAAGACCACCATCAACGCCACCAGCGACAGCACCAGCCGGCACCGGGCGACGCTGCGACCGATCTGAGGAAAAACCGCATCGCTCATGGCGCTCCTCCGCTCAGGTCTCGAAGTATTTGTCGTAGATGTACGCCGGCAGGATGTTGCGCCGGCCGAGCCACCGGATCGGGTACTTCATCAGCCGCAGCAGACCGTAGTAGTTGGGATAGTCGGTGAAATATCGCCGCGGCCCGGCGAGGATGCGCTGCCACTCGTCCGGTGTAATGCCTTGCTTCTTGAGACAGTAGGCGAGGTTCTCGGGCGTCGCGAACGACGGCAGCTCGCGGCTGCGTGCCAGCGCTTGGTCGCGGCGGACCACGCCGGTGCGCACCCGCGCCGCCCAATCGAAGAGGTAGATGTTGGCGCCGAACTTCTCTCGCATGTAGCTCGAGACCATGGCGAACATCTCGTTGTCGAAGTGATGCTGTTGGGTATCGACCCAGCCGTAGCGGGAAGAGAGCAGCTCTTCGACGTGCGGACCGGCATCGTCGTAGTAGTTGGTGAGATTGATGATCTTGATGCGCTTGACGAAGTGCCAATAGATCAAGTCCGGTATGTCGACATTCTTGAACTGCCGCAGCGGCCGCTGGCCGAAACGGCGGATCATGGCGCGGACGAAGCGGCCGTCGAAGTAGCTCCACAACAACGGCTTGATGCCCTCCTCGCGAAAGGAGTGACTGAGGATGATGTAACGCACCTTCTCGGCGACGGCGGCGTCGTAGAGCGCGCGGGCGATGCCGACGTCGTCGGTGGTGTCGATGTAGGGGATCCCGGCGCGAATGGTGATGTTGGTCAGCTCGCGGGATTCCTCCCAGTCCATGATGACGGTGTGCAGGTCGACCGCCAACTTGGTGCAGAGCTTGCGCAGGTTGTCCTTGGCCACGGTGGCGTCCCAGCCGTTGTCGAAGTGCACCGCCAACGGCCGCAAGCCGAGCTCCTTGGTCATGTGCAGGCAGTAGGAGGTGTCGCGTCCGCCGCTGACACCGACGACACAATCGTAGCGCTTACCGGCACCGTCGGCGCGAATGCGTGCGGCGATCGCTTCGAGATCGCGCCGTCCGACTTCGCCGGCAGGGTAGAGCGCCGCCAGGCCATCATGAATGCGGCAGTGGTTGCAGATGCCCGCCGCGTCGAGACGAACGCCCGGCAAGCTGTCGTCGAGGATGCAGCGCGAACACAGAACCGCCATCAGCAGGCGCATCAACACCGCCGCCCCTAGATTGTCAACGTTCGCTGTCGCGCTTGGATCGCTGCCATTTCGCCAGCACTGGCCCGTCGGAACATGACGCCGGCTATGAAATCTCGACTTGCAGCATGATTCGGGTGTAGGGATCATCAGCCTATGCGGTCGAAGCTCAACCCCATCAAGAACCCTCGATTCGTCCTCGCCTATCCGCCCCAGCAATATGCGCGTACCGAGCAGATCCGCCCGGACGCGACCCTCGCCATTGCTTACCTCGACTCCGCCCTGAGCGCCGCCGGCTACGAATCCCGCATCGTCGACATGAGTCTCGGCACCGACCGCGATCGCCTCGCCGACACCTTCTACCGCGAGGTCGAACTACCCAATGGGCTGGTGCGGATCGGAATGTCGGCGGAAAGAATCCTCGAGGAGGTTCGCCACTGTGACGTCGTCGCCCTCAGCTCGGTTTTCACCCAGCAGACGTCACGCTGTTTCGAAGTTGCCGAGCTGATCAAGCAGGCTTATCCCGAAAAGCTGATCATCGCTGGCGGGGTCAATGCCCG
>DASPMH010000652.1:0-2207 GCA_035627175.1 Terriglobales bacterium
GGAGGCGACCGCCGACTGGCTGCGGTTGATCTATCAACGCATGCACGCCGGCTTGCTCGCCGGTGGTTACGTGCAAGCCGACGAGACGCCGATCAAGTGCCACGATCCGGATCAGCAACGAGGGACGACCAGCCAAGGCTACCTGTGGGTCATCAGCCGGCCCGGCGGCGACGTCGTGTTCGACTGGCGACTGTCGCGTCGTCATGGCGAACTGACCTCGTTGCTCCAGGGCTTCCGCGGCGTGCTCCAGTCCGACGGCTACGGCGCGTATCCAGAGTTTGCGGACACGCATCCGGGCGTGACGTGGGTCGGTTGCTGGGCGCATGCGCGGCGCAAGTATCACGAAGCGCAGGGCGAATCGCCCCAAGCCGCGCGCGTGATGCTGCGGCTGATCGCCCGGCTGTATCGACTCGAGCGGCAATGGGACGAAGCCGGTCAGACCGCCCCGGCCGAGCGAACCACGCTGCGGCAGGCCGGGTTTGCCCGCACGCTGCGGTGGATCCACGCACTCGCTCGCACGCTGCGCACGCGGGTCTTGCCGAAGTCCGGCTTGGGCAAAGCGTGCGATTATCTCGTGGCCCACTGGGCGCCGCTCACCGCACATCTCGAGCACGGTGAAACCCGCCTCGACAATAATCTCGTGGAAAATGCCATCCGCCCTTCCGCGATCGGAAAGAAAAACTGGCTGTTCATCGGTCACCCCGACGCTGGCCAGCGCTCTGCGATCATCTACTCGATCGTGGTCTCCTGCCAGCGCCACGGGAAGGACCCGCTCGCGTATCTGCGCGATGTCCTGACCCGCTTGCCCGCCATGACCAATCAGGATGACCTCACTGCGCTGACGCCCGCCCACTGGCAGCCGTCGTAACGGAATGCGGGTTCATCTTGAAGGTCACCTTCGAGACGTAACGATGGTCACCCGCTGGCCGGAATATCGGGCACCAGCAATACCGACGCACGAGGTCTTCGGTCGGACGCTTACATTCATCGACGTCATCGAGCTGAAGACCCGGACGGACCAAATGCTGCCTCACTCGCCACGCGCAGCACTCTTCGGCATGCCGTCGTCATGCTTGCCGCGGCGACTTTCCGTCAGTTCATAATCGGGGTTGTCGGGAATCGCGCATCGCCGCCGCGGTCGTTTGCCGAATCACGATAGGCCAAGCGGCGCGCCGCGTTGATCGACCCGAGCGGGCTGTGCGCCTTCAGGCAGTTCCACGGGCTGAACGCGATCTTGTCTCCCTCCGGCACCGTGGCGGCGACGTCCTGCGGTGGAATCTCCAACTGCGCCACCCGATACCCAGGCAGTTTCCAGGTGACGCTCGCGTCGTCGAGCGGTTCGTCGTCTCCCTCTCTCGGCTGGACCAAAAAGTCGAAGATCAGGGGCCCTTGATCGAGCACCGATTGCAGACGCTCCCGGAAAGTCCGACCGCGCGAGCGACGCCGCACCCCGGCCGCCGGCCGGACTTGATAACGGATCCCTTCTTCCCCCAACCGATACGGCGTGACGCTGTGATATACGTAGCGGTCCAAATCCCGAAAACGCCAATGGGTCCACGGCGTGAGCAGTAGCCACTTGAGGTAATACCAGCGAATGCCTCGCAGCGAGAACCGGGGAAAGATGAAATCCGGCACGAAGAGCTTGGCCGCCGTGATTGGCCCGCCGCCGTCCAGTTTGGAAAATAGACTGAGTGCATCGGCGGCGTCTTTCGGTCCGAAGAACGACTGGTTCAGCAATACGAAGTCCTGCTGGCCGGGAGGCGCACCCTCGCACACTTCGCCGGTCACGCCGTGCAACTTGATCGCCAGCCCCCGCAGATCGTGCTGGCGATCGTCGTGGAAAAGCGAACTCGAGAACCGTGCCCTGGCCGGATACCGCCCGGGCTCGGCAAAAAGACCGTGGCGAAAACGCTCCTCGGCGACCGGCAGCACCCGGAACTCGCCCTGCAGGCAGGCGTGGGTCTTGTCGTGCAGTGGCCGGCCACGGGATCCGTCGGCCTTCGGCACCTGCCAGGTTCGCCGAACGATGGCCGAGATGGCCGAGGCAGGGTCGTGGAATGGGCAGCCCGACGATGCGCTCATCGTGATCTCACAACGGATAACCGAGCCGTTGCAGCCCTGGCGCGCAGGCGGCCGTAAGCGCCTGTCGTTCGTCGTCGGGCAGACTCGTGAAACGCGAAGGGGTCGGCTGCGGCAGCGCGGCGACT
>DASPMH010000653.1:0-4135 GCA_035627175.1 Terriglobales bacterium
CGCCGGCGCCCTGCGCACGGAGCTGGCGCAGTTGGAGGCGTTCAACGGCCGGGTGGCGCTGGTCAGCTCGGAAGCGAGCTTGCGCACGCTGATCGATACCGGTCCCGACGGCATTCTCGTCGTCGACGGGCCTTTGGTCACCTTCGCCAATCCGCCGCTGTTGCGCATGCTCGGCTATATCTCGGCCGACGCGGTGCATGGCCGCCATCTGCTCGATCTGGTTGCCGCCTCCGGGCGTGCGGCCGTCGAACAGTACGTCGGCGCGGCGGGGCGCGGTCAGATCGCCAGCACCTCGCTAGAAACCCAGCTGAGCACCATCGACGGCAGATTGGTCGACGTCGCCGTGCGCGCCGCGCCTACCGACGCTCGCAGCCGCCAGTCCGTGCAGCTGGTGATCCGCGACATCACCGATCGCAAGCGCGCCGAGACGGCGCTGCAAGCGAGCGAGCAACGCTTCCGCTCGATCATCGAAAACAGCCTCGACCTGGTCTCGGTGCTCGAGCGCGATGGTCGCTTCCGCTACGTCAATCCCTCGTTCGAGCGCACCCTCGGCTACGACCACACCGAGCTGGTCGGCCAGCCGGCGTTCCGCTTCGTCCACGAGGAAGACCTGCCGCGGGTGCTCGAGGCCTTCGAAGCGAATCTGCGCAGCGACAACGGACCGGCGTCGGTACCAGTGCGATTCCGCCATCGCAACGGCGACTGGCTGGTGCTCGAAGCGATCGGCAAGTCGATGCTCGACGATCCTGTCGTCGCCGGCATCGTCATCAACGCGCGCGACATCACCCAACGCTCGCGCAGCGAATCGGAGAAGGCCTCGCTGCTCGCCGTCACCACCGCGCTCGCTCGCGTCGGCCAGGAGATCATTTCCGCCGTCGATACCACCGACGTGCTCGAACGCCTCTGCCGCCTCAGCGCCGAGGTGCTCGATTGCGACGTCAGCCACACCTTCCTGTATCATCCCGAAGACGACTCGTGGGCGCCGGTCGCGGGATACGGCGACGCACCCGAGGATTGGACCGCGCTGCAGCAGCTGAGCATCCCCACCAGCTTGATCGAGCCGGTGCTCGCCGCGCTCGACCGCGACGGGGTGGTACAAGCGGGGCAGCAGATCAACAGCGACCTCGGCGTCGCCCGCCTGCAGGCGGCCTACCGCGTCACCACCGGAATGTTCGTCGCGCTGCGCCGCGGCGATCAGATCGTCGGAGTTCAGAGCGCCGGACATCGCAATCGCTCGCTGCCGTTCTCGGCGACCGACGAAGAGATCGCCCGCGGCTTGGCACAGCTGGGCTCACTCGCGCTCGAGAATGCCCGGCTGATCGATGAGCTCGAACAGGCCAATCGGGTCAAGTCCGATTTCGTCGCGACCATGTCGCACGAGCTGCGCACGCCCCTCAACGTGATCATCGGCTACAACGATCTGCTGCTCGAAGGCACTTGGGGCGAGCTCAATCGCGACCAGCAAGACTCTCTGCAGCGCGTCGGCCGCAGCGCTCGCGAGCTCCTCGAGTTGATCTCGGCGACGCTCGACCTCAGTCGCCTCGAGCAGGGGCGGCTGACCGCCGACAGCTATCCGGTCGATCTGACCGACTTGATGGCCGAGATCGATGCCGACACCCGCGCCGCCGGTCTCAACCCCGGCGTGCGCCTGTTGTGGCGCCTGCCGAGCGATCTGCCGCCGCTGCATACCGACCCGACCAAGTTGAAAGTAGTGTTGAAGAACCTGGTCAACAACGCGGTCAAGTTTACCCACCGCGGCAGCATCACCGTCGGCTTGCGCCGCCTCGACGAGGGCATCGAATTCCACGTCACCGACACCGGCATCGGCATCGCGCCCGATTCGCTCGAACGAATCTTCGAGCCGTTCACTCAGGCGGATTCGACGGTGACCTCGCGCTTCGGCGGCGCCGGTCTCGGCCTGCACATCGTCCGTCGCCTGCTCGATCTGCTCGGCGGCACCGTCTCGGTCGAGAGCAGCGTCGGCCATGGCACGACGTTCCGCGTCTGGCTGCCGAGTAACCATCCGGCCGCGTCGAAGTCGCGATCGGCCTAATCCCCCGCACGCCTGGGGCTCACCGGTGTAGCTGCCGTCGGTAGACGGCGGCAGCTGCGCGGCGCGTCGCGCTGTCCTGAACACTCAGAAATCCCCCCCGCCTGCGGCGCTGAGGCTTTCGCCGGCGAAAGCCTCAGCCCTTTGGGAAAGGGGGCGTACGCTAGCTGGCAGCCGCGGTCGCGGATGGACGCTTGCGTGCGCCCTTTGCCGCGGTACGCCGCTTCTCCGGCGGCAGCGCTTCGACTTCCGCCGCGGCGTACTGCAGCTCGCTGAAGCTCGCCTCGAGCCCGAGCACCAGATCGTGCAGGTCGGGGATGTGCTCCCAGTCGGCGTTGAGACCCCAATAGAGGCCGCCGTTGTAGCTGAACAGGCCGATGACCACGCCAATATGGTCGAACAGCGGCACTACCGGGTAGGAAGCCCGCATCTCGGCGCCGACCATGTACAGCGGCAGCTGCGGCCCCGGGACATTGGTGACGATCAAGCTGTAGGGACGCACCCGCGAGGCCAAGCGCACCGCCTGCACCAGCACATTGGGGACGGTCCAGTCGCTGATCGCCGTCAGCACCTCGCCGCCGAGCGCCTGCTTCGATTCCTTCACGTCCTTGGTGCTCTCGCGCACGATGTTCATCCGCTTGACCGGATCGCCGACATGGACCGGCAGCGGCACGGTCATCTGGGTGACGCGATTGCCGAGGGCGCCGCGCTGATCGTCCGAGCGCACGCTGACCGGGCACATTGCCCGGACATCGAGCTCGTCGGGATCGACGCCGCGCTTCTTGAAGAAGCGGCGCAAGGCGCCGGCGACCGACGCCAGCACGACATCGTTGAGCGTGCCGCCGAGGACGTTCTTGACCACCTTGAGATCGGCGACTCGCATCTCGGTCCAATCAAAACGGCGGTGCGGGCCGACCTCGCAGTTGATCGGCGTAGGCGATGCCGGGCTGAGCGCCGGGGCGAACGCTTCGATGATGCCGCTCGCCTTCTCGGTGATCTCCTGCAGGCGATGGCGGTCGCTGAGCGTCTCGTAGATCGCCCGCACCGCTTCGCCCGGTTGTTCGGCGCGGCGCGCCACCGCATCGGCGAGCAGATGCACCGACGTCGGCCGCGGCCGCGGCATCCACGGCTCGGGCATGCCGGGGTCGTCTTCCGGAAACGGGCTGAGGATCACCGACATCAGATCGGCGCCGGAGATGCCGTCGATCATGCAGTGGTGCGTCTTGCTGATCAGCGCGAAGCGATCGTGATCGAGACCTTCGACCACCCACATCTCCCACAGCGGCCGGGTGCGATCGAGCGCCTGCGACATGATCCGGCCGACCAGCCGCTTGAGCTGGCGATCGTCGCCGGGCCGCGGCAAAGCGGTGTGGCGGACATGAAAAGCGAGACGAAAACAGTCGTCGTCGACCCAGACCGGGCTACCTTCATAGGGAACGTACGCAAGCTTCTGCCGGAAGCGAGGTACCAGATGGAGCCGCGCGGCGATGGCGAGGCGGATGCGGTCGATGTCGATGCCGCCTTCGGGGTTGCGCAGCGGGGCCGCATCGAAGATCAAAACGCCACCGACATGCATGTGCATGTTCTCGTCCTCGATACCCAAGAACGAAGCGTCCAAGGCGCTCAGACGCTCATAATAAGGCATGAATCCTCCAACACCCCGGCGGGGCGACCGAATAGTGCGGTGCTGCGTAGCACGAGACCGGGCCGCGGCCAACGATTACCGCAGGTCCCCGGGGGGGACGATCCAAAGCTCCCCTGCGACCTCCCCCTTGGCCCCTCCTTAGAAAGGAGGGGGGATGGGAGGGACCGGTAGCTGTAGGCCCAGGTCGGGGCTGAAGCCGGTGCGGTAGCTGAGCACGGTGCCGTCGTTGTCGATCAAGACGAAGGTGGGCGTGCCGCTGACGGCGTAGGCGAGGAAGGTCTTGCGGTACTCGTCGACGGCCACCACGCCGGGGAATTCCGGATTGGTGGCGAAGTAGGGGTCGAGCGCTTCCTTGGGCTCGTCCGTGATGGCGAGGACCCGAGTCCCGCCGGCGCGCTCGAGCTCGACCAGCGCCGGCACCGCCGCCTTGCACGGCGCGC
>DASPMH010000654.1:0-2359 GCA_035627175.1 Terriglobales bacterium
CGGTAGAGCGCGGCAGGCGTGCTGTAGCTGCGCTCGGTAGAGCGCGGCAGGCGTGCTGTAGCTGCGCTCGGTAGAGCGCGGCAGGCGTGCTGTAGCTGCGCTCGGACTTGCCCCCTCCCTAGCCCGCCCCGCGCGCAAAAAATGCGCGCGGGGGAGGGGACCGCGGCGACCTTAGAGGCGCCAGTTGTTGCCGTGGTTTTGGCGGAAGCGCTCAGTCAGGGGGGCGATGCGGGACTGGCCGGCGATTGCCGCCGGCTCGCCCTGGCCTTCGAAGCGGGTGAGGACCGCGCTCGCGGAAGCGCAGATCGCGTCGAGGTCGTAGCCACCTTCGAGGATGGCAGCGCAGCGACCGCCGGCATGGTCCTTCGCCACCGCCAGTATCTGCTCGGTCATCGCCGCAAAGCCCGCTTCGGTTACATTCATCCCGCCGAGGGGGTCGCGCGCATGCGCATCGAATCCGGCCGAAATCAGGATGAACTGCGGCTGATACTGATGCGCAATCGGCACCACGATGCGCTCGAAGACCTCGGCATACTCGGCATCGCCACAGCCGGCGGGCAGCGGCAGATTGACGGTGTAGCCGGTGCCGTCGCGGCGCCCGCTTTCGTCGAGAGCGCCGGTACCGGGGTAGAACGGATACTGGTGGGTCGAGACGAACAGCACCCCGGGATCGTTCTCGAACATGTGCTGGGTGCCGTTGCCGTGGTGCAGGTCCCAGTCGACGATCATCACCCGATCGAGGCCATGGTGGCGGCGCAGATAGGCGGCACCGACGGCGACATTGTTGAAGAGACAGAAGCCCATCGCTCGTTCGCGCTCGGCATGGTGACCCGGGGGACGGACGAAGGCGAAGCCGTTGCGCACCTCTTGCGCCATGACCGCGTCGATCAGCGACAGCACTCCACCGGCGGCGAGACAGGCGGTGTCGAACGACAGCGGCGAGGCCGGAGTGTCCGGATCGAAGGAGTGGTGCTGGCGCGAGCGCGTCGCGGCGACTTCCTCGACGTAGGCGCCATCGTGCACCAGCGCGAGCTCGTCGCCTTCGGCCGGACGCGGCTCGATGCGAGCCAGGTGCGCCCCGGCATCTTCGATCAGGTCGATTAGTGCCGCGATCCGCTGCGGCCGCTCCGGATGGCCGGGGCCGGTATGATGGTCGAGATAGCGCCGATCGATCACTATGCCGGTATCTGCCATGGCACCGAGTATGGGCGCCGCGGTCGACAGCGGCAAGAACGTCTCGCGACGGCGTGCGATCAGACCGCCGGTGGTTCCCGTTCCGTATCGACCTTGTTCGGTTGGGCGAAGGAGTAGGCCACTCCGATGCTGAGGGCGTAGAGGCCCAACAGCGGCACCGCCATCAGCATCTGCGAGGCGACGTCCGGCGGGGTCATCACCGCGGCAACGATGAAGATCACCACGATCGCATAGCGGCCGTGGTCGATCATGGTGCGGTGGGTGATCAAACCGACGCGCGCCAAAAAGAACGTCGCCACCGGCAGCTCGAAGGTGACCCCGAAGGCGAGCAGCATCCGCGCGGTGAAGGTCAGATATTCGCTGATGCGCAGCTGCGGCATCACGCCGATCGAGGAGTACTGCTGCATGAAGTAGACGTAGCCGATCGGCAGCGCGACTTGGTAACAGAACCAGGCGCCGAGCAAGAAGAAGACAGTCCCGAAGATCACGAAAGGCCGGGCGTATTGCTTCTCCGAATCGTAGAGCGCCGGGACGACGAACTGCCAGAGCTGATACAGAATCACCGGGATCGCCAGGAACACTCCGCCGATGAAAGCGACCTTGAGCTTGGTGAAGAAGGCCTCGGCGACGCCGGTGCCGATCAGCATCACGTCGCCGCTGTCGATCTTGGCGCCCGAGAGCGGAGCTTTCAGCAGCTCGAAGAGCAGCTCGACGAAGCCGTAGCAGACGAAGAACCCGGCAAAGACCGCCGTCAAGGCTTTGATCAGACGCGACCGCAGCTCTTGGAGATGCGCGGTCAGCGGCATCTGGACGTCGGCCATCGTCACTCCGGCCGATTGGTCTCGTCGCTGTCGTCGGCCGCCGGCTGTGGCGGATCGCCCTCGGTGGCGGCAGCTTGAGGCGCATCGAGCTGCGGCGGCGCGGGGCTCGCTGATGCGCTGGGCTCAGGCGCGGAACGCGGCTGCAGTGGCGCGCGAGGTTGCCGCGGCTGGCGCAACACCCGATTCTCTTCCTCGAAGATCTTGGTGACGTCGCGCAACTCGTCGGTCAGGCCGCTGGTAGCGCGCCGCAGCTCGGCCAATCCCTTGCCGATGGCGCGGGCGACCTCGGGCAGGCGCTCGGGTCCGAGCACGATCAACGCGACCACCAGAATGACGAGCAGCTC
>DASPMH010000655.1:0-2253 GCA_035627175.1 Terriglobales bacterium
TGATGGCCGCCCGGTTTGTCGCGCAGCAGCCCCTGATAGATTTCGCGCAAGGCGAGCTTGCCGATTTTGCGAATCCCCTTCGGCGACAGTGCGGTGCGGCCCTGGCGCGGCATCAGGTAGCCGGACTGCTGCACCACAGCCATCATCTGCTGCAGCTCGCGCAGGTCGTTCGCCGCCTGCTCGCCGAGCATCGCGGCGAGGGCTTCGAGATCGACGCCGCCGAGCTCGCCTGAGACCAGCTGCTGTTCGAGATTCTTCAGCTGCTCGATCTGCCGCATCAGCTCGAGCGCCTCCTCATAGCCGAGCGACTGCTGTCCTTCGAACAGGTCGCGATACTGCTTGAGGAAGCGCTCCAGTGCCTGAATGTTCTCCAGCTCTTCGAGCAGATGCTCGAGCTCGCGCGCCGCGTCGGCGTCCTCGAAACTGTAGTGGCGCAGCTGCTCCATCGCTTCCGAGAGTTTGCGGGAGAGATTGTCGAGAAAGCGCTTCTTACTCGCCGCTCGCGCCCCGTCGCGGCAGCTGTCGAGAGCTTCGCGCTCGAGGTCGACAAGCTCGTCGAGCTTGCGCCGCATCTGATCGAGAGCATGGTCTAGGTTGAACTGCTGGTACTTCTCCTCGAGCTGCTGGCGGAGCTGCTCGAGCAGCTCGTCGAGACCGACGACGCGCATACCCTCGAGCTCGGCGCCGTGGCGCATCAGCCAGTCGAGCGCCTGATCGACGTCGTCGGTGTAGGAGAGATATTCGGAGAGCTTCTCGAACACCTGGTCCGCGTCGAGGCGCACCGACTGCGATCCGTCCCAGCGGGTATAGCGGATCGTCAGCATCTCGTTCGCACGCGCCGCGGCTCAGGCGCGGAACTTCCAGCGCCCGCCCTGGCGCTCCTTGTTGAGCCTCTGGTGCAAGTGCAGGCCTTCCAAGATCAGCTCGGTGGCAGCCGCGATGAAGCCGGGACTCTCGATCGGGCCGAGCCGGCGCGCGGCGTCCTGCAGGCCGGGAATGCCGCGGACGCACTCGAGGTACTCCTCGGCAGGAGTCATATCCGAGACTTCGACGCCGCCGCCTTGTTCGAAGTACTCACTGATGCCGCGCAGCTCCTCGGGCTTGAAGCGGTCGTCGAAGACTTTGCGCACCGCGCGGTTGAGCAAGCGGTCGACGAGCTCCGCTTCCTTTTGCGTCTCGCCGGCGTATTCGAGCTCGAGCTTCCCCGAGGTCGAGGCCGAAAGCGCGGCGAGGTCGCTGATGCGGGGCACGATTTCGCGTTCGCCGAGACGGACGGCGCGCTTCTCGGCATTGCTCAGCAGGCTCTCGTAGTTGTTGATGGTCATCCGCACGCTGACGCCGGAGGACTGGTTGATCTCGTTACAGGCGCGCGCCTCGAAGGTCAGCTGGGCGACGACCTCCTTCATGAAATCGGGCACTCCGGCGACGCGATCGCCGCGGTCGACCGCCGGCAGCTCCTGCTCCATGATCGCGATCTCATGCTCGATCGCACGCGGGTAGTGGGTGCGGATCTGCACGTCGAAGCGATCCTTGAGAGGGGTGATGATGCGGCCGCGGTTGGTATAGTCCTCGGGGTTGGCGCTGGCGACGATGACGATGTCGAGCGGCAGGCGGATCTTGTAGCCTTTGATCTGGACGTCCTTCTCTTCCATCAGATTGAACAAGCCGACCTGCACCTTCTCGGTCAGGTCGGGCAGCTCGTTGATGGCGAAAATGCCGCGATTGGTGCGCGGCACGATGCCGTAATGGATCGTTTCCTCGTCGGCGAGGTAGCGTCCTTCGGCTACTTTGACCGGATCGATCTCGCCGATCAGATCGGCAATCGAAACATCCGGTGTCGCGAGCTTCTCGCCGTAACGCGCTTCGCGATCGACCCAGACGACCGGCAAAGCGTCGCCCTCCGCAGCGAGACGGCGGCGGCAGGCGCGACAGATCGGCTGCAGCGGATTGTCGTTGATCTCGCAGCCTTCGACGACCGGCGTTTCGACGTCGAGCAGCCCGATCAGCGCACGGATGATGCGCGACTTGGCCTGGCCGCGCTCGCCGAGGAACACCATGTGGTGCCCGGCGAGGATGGCGTTCTCGATCTCGGGTACCACGCTGTCCTCGAAGCCGACGATTCCGGGCAGCAGCGGCGTCTTTTCGGAAAGGCGAGCCAGCAAGTTGCGGCGCATCTCCTCGCGCACCGATCGGACCTGATAGCCGCTCTGCCTGAGCTCACCGAGAGTGCGAGGTTGCTGCATGCACCAGCCT
>DASPMH010000656.1:0-2462 GCA_035627175.1 Terriglobales bacterium
CGAGCGATTACCAGCGCGTCCGTGACGATCTCTGCGCCAGCCTGGAAGAGATCGGCGATCCCGAGAGCGGCAAGGCCATCGTCGCGCGAGCTTGGCGGCGCGAGGAGCTGTACCAAGGGCCAGCCACCTGCGACGCGCCCGACATCATCCTCGAGCTCGCGCTGGTCGGCGGCTACTCCTACACCTGCTTGCCGACCGGGAGTGCTCCTGCCGGCGCGACGGTCCGCAGGATGAGTCGCGCCGATCTGCGCGGAGGAAAGATCGCCGGCATGCCCGGCAGTCATCGACCGAGCGGCATGTTCATCTATACCGGAGCCGAGGCTGGCCGGCGCACTGGGTTGCGGATCGAGGACCTCGGGGCGACGGTACTGGCGCACTGCGGTGTCTCCGCCGCGGGACTCGATGGCGTGGCGATCGGGTCGGTGGCGGCGGACGAGCCGGCAGTGCCGAGCGGATCCAGCGGCGCGGTGCCGTACAGCGGCGCCGAGGAAGCCGAGCTCGAGGAGCGCTTGAGCGCTCTGGGCTATTTGTAGTGAAGCACGAGGGAGCGCGCCGGCGATTCCGCGTGGTGCAGGTCGCCGCCTGCGAGTTTCCCTCGCAGCGCGGCTCGCAGGCTCTGATCGGTGGCGTCGGCGCATTGTTGGCGGCGCGCGGTCATACCGTGCACACCGTCTCGTTCTCGCGACGGCGCCGGCGCGCCTTGCCGCATGGGCCGAGCTGGCGCCGTCTCGGCGCCGACCTGGTGCTGTTGTGGCGACTTTACCGCTTTGTTTCACAGCGTCCGGTGGATTTGCTTCACGCGCACAATTACGAAGGCGTAATCGCGGCATGTCTGATACGAGCTGTTACCGGCCTGCCTGTGATCTATCACGCTCATAACACTCTCACTGACGAGCTACCGTTCTACGGCCGCACTGCATGGCAACGCAGCCTGGCGCGCCGGGCGGGGCATTGGCTCGATCGCTGGGTGCCGCGTCAGGCGGATTTTACCATTGCGCTTACCGATGAGGTCGCCGAATTTCTTGCCTCCTGCCGCGTCGATGGCGATCGCATGCGTGTCGTCCCACCGGTGATCGCCAGTGTCGCCGCGTCCAGCGAAGGACCGTCTGTGGCGCCTTCGCAGCGGCAGTTCGTCGTCGCCTACGCCGGCAACCTCGACGCGTACCAGGATCTCGATGTCCTCGGCGGAGGTTTCGCCCGGTTCGCCGCTGGCCACCCGAGCGCGGTGCTGCGCCTCGTCACCCATGAAAGCGAATGGCAGAGCCGGCTCTGTTCCGAGCTGCAGCAGTTGGTGACCGCGGGGCGCGCCGAGGTGATCGTAGTAGCGGGTCCCGAGGCCGAGCAGGGTTGGCTGGAGAGTGCGGACCTGTTGGTCTGCCCACGCCGGTCGTGGTCGGGCTTCCCGATGAAATTGTTCAGCTACGCTGCTGCCGGCCGGCCGATCGTAATCGCTGCCGAAGCGGCGCGTAGCTTATGTGATGGCGAGGCGCTCGTGTTCGCCGGTGGGAACCGTGACGCTCTGGCCGAGGCCTTAGCGAAGGCCGCCGGCGACGCAGCGCTGCGCCAAAGATTGTCTGCCGCCAGCCGGAGTTGGTGGCGACGGATGACCGATACCTCGATTGCCGCTGCCGCCCTCGAGGAGATCTATCAGGCAGTCGAATCCGCCAACCACTACGGCGGGCGGGCCCGAGTTCAGGATTGATAGCGTCGTGCAGAGGTTCTATAAGCCAGCCGTTCTGGCGAGGAGGTGTTAGGTGTTCGGCAAGTCAAGCATTTTTCTAATGAAGGGATGGGTTTGCCTGGTGGCAGGCCTGCTCCTGTCGAGCTGCGGGGGAAGAACTCCCGCCCATGTGCCGTTGCCGCCACTCGATGCCGATCGTGACGCCGCTACTGCCGACCTAACCGAGTACCGCTTGCAAGCCGGCGACACGATCCGGGTCAAGTATCTCTATCATCCTGAGCTGAATGTGAAGGTGCCGATTCGTCCCGACGGCGACGTCTCGCTGCAGGTCGCCGGTCTGGTCCATGCAGCCGGGTTGACCACCGACGAGCTCGAGCAGGTGATCAAGGAGCGCAGCAGCCACCGCCTGCGCGATCCCGAGATCAATGTGATGATCGCAGCTCTCGGCGAGCGCAAAGTGTTCGTTCTCGGTGAGGTGCGGACCCCGGGCTTCGTCGTCTATCGCGAAGGCATGACGCCGCTGCAGGCGATCGTCGAGCGCGGCGGATTCACCACCACCGCACGGGTCGATTCGGTGCTGCGTCTGTCGAAGGACAGTGCCGACTACCAGGGTACTCGTCTCGATCTGAGCAAGCCGCTCAACCAAGGCGTGCCGGAAGGCGTCGAGCTCGCGGTTGGCGATGTCGTATTCGTGCCGCGCACCTTCATCGGCGACATCAATCTGTTCGTGACTCAGTACATCCGCGGCGTTCTTCCGATCGAACCCCGCATCGGCGCAGGA
>DASPMH010000657.1:0-7575 GCA_035627175.1 Terriglobales bacterium
CGCTGTCGGCGCCGATCCCTGCACCCTATCCACCCGCATTCCTCGCTCGCGATATCGACGAGGACGGCGAAGCCGATTTGCTGATGAATCGCACCGAGCAGCTGGTTCTCGCCCCCGTTTCCGCCATCATCGCCCCGCCCCCTATCCTGTCCCTGTCGGATGCACCTGCCGCCGCGGTAGGGGCGGATTTCGACGGTGACGGCAACAACGATCTGGCCGTCGCCATACGCAGCGCCGGCACGGTGCAGATCTATGAATGGCGGTTCGCCAGCGGCTATCAGCTCGCAACCAGCTTTGCCGTCTCGGACCCAACCTCGATGACGGCTCTCGACGATGATCGCGACGGCGACATCGATATCGCTGTCGCCACTGGCACCTCCGGCCGCGTGCAGCTCTGGTCGAACCAAGGTGGCACCTTCACCGCTGGCCGCGTGGTGACGCTCTCCGCGGACTTGCACCGGCTCGTGGGCACGGCCGATCTCGATAGCGACGGCTCCAGCGAGATGCTGGTAGGCCATTATCGGGGCCTGGTAGTCGTACCCGCCGCGGCCGCGGGCCAACAACTGCGATACGCGGCCGTGCCAGGCGACAACTTCGAGAGCGCGGTGCGCAACGCAACGACGATGCATTTCGACGAAGAGGGCGATCCTGAAATCGTGGTGACGGGTGGCTCCGGGACCACCATTCTCTTCCATCGCGACGGGCAATGGCTTGCCCTTCGTCACTTCAATCACGACTCGTTGGGGGTCGATGTCGCGGCCGCGGACCTCGATGGGGACTGCAGAGAGGATCTCGTTGTCCTGCTTGCAGATGGAAAGGTCTCGACCTTTTTGAATGCCGGCAACGGCACCTTCGTCGAGCGCGGCTCGTACGACGCCACGTCGCTCGGCTTGACCAACCAAGGCTCGGCGTCAGAACTGGTGCTGGCCGACATCGACCGCGACGGAATGGTCGACGCCGTCGTCGCAGGACGTCAATCGTTCGCGGTGCTGCTCAACAGCGGCGACGGCGTGTTGGGTCGAGCGAATGTCTTTCCAACCGCCGGGTCGGCACTTGGGCTGTCGCTTGCCTCGCTCGACCGTGACTCGCTCGCTGACCTGGTCGTATGGAACGGCTTCTACGGCTCAGTGCAGCCATTCAACAACCACAGCGCCATCACGACCCAGCTCGACTGCAATCTCAACCAAACGCCGGACAGCTGTGAGCTGCTCGGACGGGACTGCAACGGCAATCGCGTCCTCGACGATTGTGAGCCCGATGGCGATCGCGACACCATCCCGGACGCTTGCGACCTCTGTTTCAACACCGACGATCGTCTCGACTCCGATGGCGACCGCCGCCCGGACTGCCGGGATAACTGTCCCGCCTTAGCGAACCCGACTCAGCTCGATCGCGATCAAGATGGCGCCGGCGACGGGTGCGATGCCTGCATCAACGATCCGAACAAGACCGCGCCTGGCTTGTGCGGCTGCGGCCACGGCGATCAGGACAGCGACAACGATCAGGTGCCGGACTGCAACGACGGCTGTCCCTACAACGGCCAACGCATTTCACCCGGGCTGTGCGGCTGTAGCAATCAGACTTCCGACGCCGATCGCGACGGCGATAGCTATATCGACTGCATCGACAATTGCCCTGCGATTGCCAATGCCGATCAGGTCGACGAGGACGGCGACGGCTCCGGCGATTTATGCGACGGCTGCCCTAGCGATCCGAACAAGCAGGAGCCCCGGCATTGCGGTTGTGGCGCCGCCGAGACAGACAGCGACGGCGACTGGGTGCCGGATTGCATCGATCAATGCCCGAGCAATCCCTTTCGCGCGCAGCGGGGCAATTGCGGTTGTGACGCCCCCGCCACCGACCGAGATTTCGACGGCATCCCCGATTGCGACGATCAATGTCCTCTGGATACCTACAAGACTGCTCCCGGCCGTTGCGGCTGCGGCTTTGCAGATTTCGACGACGACGACGAGCCGCTCGCGTGTCCGACGCCGACGGTGCCGGGATCTGCGACTGCGACGGCGACGGTGACGGCGACGCCACATTCGACGGTGCTGGCCTTCGAGGTCACGAGCTTCATGGACGAGACCGACACCGATCCGGGCGATGGCGCCTGCCGCGCCTCTTCCGGCGCCTGCACGTTGCGCGCGGCGATGCAGGAAGCGAACGCTTTGTACGGACCGGATCGCATCGTCCTGCCGCCCGGCTCGTATCGTTTGACCATCACCGGCGCGGACGAGGACTCGGCAGCGAGCGGCGATCTCGATCTAACCGACGACATCGAGATCTTTGGGACGGACCGCAACGGCACGATCATCGATGCACGAGGAATTGACCGTGTCGTCGAGGTGCACAGCGCGGTCATTGCCGAGCTGCGCAATCTCACCCTCACCAAAGGGCAATACACCGGCACCCACCATCCTGCGCAGCGTGTCGTCGGCGGCATTCTCAATCATGGCTTGCTCACTCTCGAGTCGGTGATCCTTCGCGACAACACCGGCAGCTCGCCGAACTTCCTGGAAGGAGTTGGCGGAGTGGCGAACTACGGTGAGATCGCGGCACGCAACCTGTTCGTCACCGGCAATAGCGGCAGGAGTAGCGGCGCCATACGCAATTTCGGCACTCTCAGCATCCAAGACGCACAATTTCTGAACAATCACGCCTCCGCGGGAGTGCTCGGCAATTCGGGAACGGCGCGGCTCGATCGCGTCGAAGCCATCGACAATTCGGGGCAGAGGGGCAGCTTCGACAACTCGGGAGATCTCGAGCTGCGCAACAGCGCTGTGCGCGGCTACGGCTACTCCGATACTGGAATGACCAATGCCAGCGGTGGGTCGTTGCTGGTCGAGGATTGCCAGTTGGAGGGCAACGGCGGCTGGGCGGTCGACAATGCCGGGCGTCTCGCAATTCGCGATAGCGTCCTGCGCGCGAACGGGCTCGAGCCGATCGGCACCCTTGCCTACGGCGGCGCCTTGTACAACGAAGGCGAAGCCGAGGTGACGCGCAGCGTCTTCGCCGACAATGGCGGCTTTCGCGGACCGGGAGTTCTCAATCGCGCCGAGCTGACGATGTCGAACTGTACCATCAGCGACAATCATGGATTCGAGGAGGGCGCGGGACTGTACGCCGAAGCCGGGACGGCCGTACTGAACAACGTGACGATCACCCGCAATTTGGCTGATGTCGGTGCCGGCTTGGCGGTGGCTGCCGGTGCACGGGTGGAGCTCCGCAATACCATCGTCGCCGCGAACGTCAGCCGTGGTCTTGGCGGCTCCGATTGTGTCGGGATGCCGGTCAGTCTCGGCCACAACCTGATCGGCGATGCGCGCAACTGCCAGTTGCAGGCGACTGTAGGCGACCTGATCGGCGTGCCGGCGGATCTCCGCGCGACGCGAACCGCCGACGGGGGAAGACTGCATTATGTGCCGCTGCCTGACAGTGCGGCGATCGCGGCGCGCGATCCGTCGAGCTGCGAGCCACTCGACCAGCTTGGCACATCTCGTCTGCTCACCGGCGGTTGCGAGATCGGCGCGATCGAAGTGACCGGCATCGCGCCGACGCCACAGGTGAGCTGCACCCCGGCAGCGACGGCGACCCCATTGCCAATATTCTGCTCGGGAGATTGCGACCGCAACGGCGCGGTGACCGTCGACGAGATCATCACCCTGGTCACTTCCGCCCTCGGCACGACCGACCCGAGCGCCTGTAGCACTGGCGACCAGGATCACTCCGGCACGATCACCGTAGACGAGGTGGTCACCGCCGTCACCAAAGCGCTATTCGGCTGCTTCCCTGCCTAAAAGGCACGCGACAAGGAGGGAAGAACGACGTCCCCCTCGCGAAGGGTGACCCGAGGGGGTGAACGTCCCCCTTGCTAAGGGGGACCGGAGGGGGAGAAAAGGAGGGGGGAGCTACGCGGCTCGCCGTCTAACGGCGGTCAGAACGACAGCGAGTATTGCAGCCCCACCACTCGCGTCGCCAACAACGGCCCCAGCTCGTGTCTCACCTGAGCTTGCGGTTCGGCACGGCCGTAGTCAAAGACCAACGGCAGCGCATAGCCGAACAACGCCCCGGATCCCCAGGCCGCCAACACATCGGTGGCATGGTGCTGTTCGGCTGCGATGCGCAACAGCCCGGTGGCAATACCGGCGCCTACGCCGCCGCCGCAGGCAGCCGCATCGAGCCACGTTCGCTCGGGGCGGTGCATGTGGCGGGCGCACAACAGCCCGGCGAAGGTCGCGGCTAGCGAGGCGTGACCGCTGTAGAAGCTGGCATTGTCGCGCCGACCACTGCGACATTCGTCGACGTACTCGTCGTCGTCTCGACATGGATCGACATACGGCCTGGCTCGGCCGGCGCTGTTCTTCGCCACCTCCGTCGCCAGCTGGTTCGCCAAGATCCACGTCGAGTCTATGCCCAAGCTAGCTAGCGCGGCGTAGTGCCGCCGCATGATCAGATGATCTGCCGCCAGTCCTGCTCCGGCCACGGCCAAGACGGCATCGCTTGCCGCCGACGCGGCATTGCGCGTGCCGCGTGATCCGCCGGCGACGCCGTCGCCGATGGCATCATCGAAGCCGTTCTCGTCCGACCAGCGCGCCCGGCGCGGCGGATCGCTGGCAACGGCGACCGCGAGATAGGCTGTGCCGACCAAGAGTGTCGGCAGCCACAGGCGATAATGCGGGGCCGGCGAAACAGGCGGTGCGCCGATCAGCCAGTCGGAAGCAACCGACCGCTCCGACTCGGGCGCCAGCGGCGGGCGCAGCTCGAGCTCGGCCCCATTGGCCTCCGTAGCCGCAAGAGAAAGCGCAGCGACCAGCATCACAAGCCGCATCGGTATCACCTCCTCATCCGTCGAATGCGACTCACGACAATCCACCGTCCCATCCGCGTCAAGACACGTGCGCCCCCTTTCCCAACCTTTCCCAAAGGGGGCAGCGCGAAGCGCGGGGGATTTCTGCGCCCACTTGGCGCACCGTCGTTACCGCAGAGACGCCGAGATTCGCACGAGTCTCGCAGAGAGAGGATTCTGCGTCTCCACTAAGCGACGGAAGCTACATGGTCGAACGGGATACCATTTTCAGGGTGGCGATCTCGTTGGCGGCGAGGATCAGGCGCCAGCCGCCGTGGGCGCGGCGGAGCCGAACCAGGCGGGCCGGGCGCGGGCGCTCGAGGAGGTCGACGGCGACCACCCGGGCGATCGCCGGGGCGTTGAGCTCGACCACCTGATCCTTGCGGGTCGGGTTGTACAGCCGCAGGTGGAAAGCGCCGCGGCGCGCCGGGGTGACGGCGCTGACGACGACGTGCGGATTGTCGAGCTCGAACGGCGCCGCCGGCCTCGGTGCATAAGCATCGACAACCGTCGCCAGCGGCGGATAGGCGTAGGCATGCGCCTGCTCGACCACCCCGGCATGCTGCCAATCACCGGCATAGGTGGAGAGCGCGTATTCGAAACGCTGCCGCCCGTGACATTGCGCTCCCGGCGTCGCCAGCCCCGGTCCGGCATGGCCGTTGCGCAGGCGCAGATCGCCGCGCGATAGCCAGCCGACTGCTCGCACCAGCGTCAGCGCCAGCGTCGTGGCGTCGGCCGAGGCAATCGCCTCGATCTCGGGGATGCCGCGGTTGAACAGAGCTACGCCTCGCCCACCAGCCTCGATCGCGCTGAACGTCTTCTGCGGCACCGTGCCGATCGGCTGCTCGAAGCGGCTTCCCGGCCCGAGCGCCAAGGCTCGGTCGACCACGGTAAACGCCTGCTCGCAATGAATCTCCGAGGCCTGCAGCGGCGTCTCGAAGCACACCCGCAGCCGGTGATCGTCGGCTCGCTGATCGATCGTAGTGGTGAAGTCGATGCGCTTCAGACCGGCATAGATCGTCACCAGGGTCTCGACAGGAACCGTAATATGCTCGGCCGAGCGGGTCTCGCGGTCCGGCTCGAGCCGAGCCGGAAGCGAGTACGCCGCCTCGATACGGACAGTCGCCGCGACCGGCCCGCGGCACAACACCGTCACATGCGGCGGCGCCACCGGCGTCGTCACCGCCTGGGGATCGAGCAGGCGATCGAAGTTGTACTCATCGCCACGGTCGCCCTCGTCGACCATCGCGTTGCAGCGCGGCAGCGTCAAGCCAAGCTGCTTGTCGAACACCGCCAGCGATCCGTCCGGATTGATCTCGACACTGTAATAGTGGTTCGCCAATCCCTCCTGCGAACAAACCAACTCCGCTTCCCCGGAGTGCTTCGAGACGCCCTCCGGGCTCCTCAGGACGAACGGATCTGGCCAGCGCTCCGTTCGGCCTGAGGAGGCGCGAAGCGCCGTCTCGAAGGCGCCGGGATGCTTCGCCAGGCCAGCCTCGTCTCTTTCCAGCCGCAATGGCGTGATGCCAAATCCCCTCAGCTCCGCCACGGCGCGCACCGTCGCCGCCGCCGGCATCGCGGCCACCACATGCACCGCCTCGAGCGTGTCGTCGTCGAGCTGGCGCAGCCAGTCCTCGCGCAGCGCACTGACGTCGAGGCTGCCGCGCAACATCCGATCGACGGTGACGTAGACGTGCAACCGGCTTCCCTCGCGCTCCATTCGCACGGCGTTGACGAAGTAGCCGAGCAGCTCCCGGTTCTGCAGCATGTCGAGGTGCGAGCGCACCGCCGCCGGTAGCGTCTCGAGGTCGAGGATCGTCTCGCCGCCCCGGACCTCGATCTGCGCCGGCAAAGCCGCGCCGTCGGCGTCGCGCAACTCGATGCCCTCGGGATCGTCCTCGTGCACCTCCACCGCGATCAGATGAAGCCCGCCGGCAGTGGGGTTGTACACCGCGAGGATCGGCGCGCCTTGCGCTGGTGGCGACGACCGCAGCTCGGCCAGCGGTGGTGGCACCGCCTCATTGTCGTTCGGTTGCGGAGATTGTGCGGTCTCCTCGAAGGGCACGAACTCCTCGTGCCCCAAATGCGGCTCGGCCACCACCGATTTGGCAGACTCGAGCCAGGGCTCAGCCTCCGGTCGCAGCAACCGCACCGCGACAGCGCGCAACGCCTGCTCCGCCGTGCGCCGCGCCACCCGCTCGACCTGATCGAAGCGGTATTCCATGTCCTGGTGCACCGCATCGATCGAGCAGCCGCAGATGCTGTCGTGGGGATGATTCTGCACCGCCAGCTGCCAGGCCCAATCGGTGAAGGCGGTGAAATTGCGCTCACCGGCGAGGCGGTCGGCCCACACCGCGAGCGGCTCGGCGTAGCGTTCGAGAAGGCTGGTGTTGTCGAAATCGCGCTGCTTCAGGCGAATCCGCGCCGAGGTGACACCCGGCAGCAGATGGGCGCGCAACGGGCTGCGCAGCTCGCCGGTGTGAACCTCCAGCTCCGCTCCGGCCGCAGCGCGGGCCCGCTCGATGTAGTCGTCGAGGCGGCTGAGGTGCGCCTTCCAGCCGTCCGAGCTCAACTCGGCTAACAGCCGCGGTAGCTCGGGCTGCGGCTCCTGGTGGTCGGTGCCGTTCATCACCAGCACCGCATCGATACACCGGAAGGGCTCGTGCTCCGCCAGTAATACCTCAAAGCGCTGGCGCAAACGCTTCGGCTCGACCGGCAACTGCCGC
>DASPMH010000658.1:0-4743 GCA_035627175.1 Terriglobales bacterium
AACGAGCTCGGTCCGATCGCTTCGCACGAACTCTACGCCGACATCTACGACCGCATCGTCGCGCTGTCGCAGCAGCACCGCGGCACCATCGTCTTCGTCAACACCCGCCGGCTGGTCGAGCGCGTCGCCCACCAACTCTCGCAGCGCTTGGGTGAAGAGAAGGTCGCCGCCCACCACGGCAGCATGTCGCGCGCCCTGCGCCTGCGCGCCGAGGAGGGATTGAAGAACGGCACCATCCCGGTGGTGGTCGCCACCGCCTCGCTCGAGCTCGGCATCGACGTCGGCCACGTCGACCTCGTCTGCCACATCGGCTCGGCGCGCTCGATTGCAACGCTGCTGCAACGCGTCGGCCGTTCCGGCCACTGGCTCGGCGCCGTGCCGAAAGGGATTTTGTTCCCGGTCACGCGCGACGACCTGGTGCAGAGCGCCGCGCTGGTGCGTGCCGTCGGCCAGGGCCAGCTCGATCGCTTGCGCATCTTCGACAACCCGCTCGACATCCTCGCCCAGCAGATCGTCGCCATGATCGCCGGCGGCGAGATGGCGGAAGAGGAGGTTTGGCAACTGGTGCGGCGCGCCTACCCGTACCGCAACCTCACCCGCAAAGACTTCGATGCGGTGATCGAGATGCTGTCCGAAGGCATCGAGGGGCGCCGCGGCCGGCGCTCGGCTCATCTCCATCGCGATCAGGTCAACGGCCGCTTGCGGCCGCGACGCGGGGCGCGGCTCGCGGCGATCACCGGCGGCGGCGCCATCCCCGACACCGCCGACTACGACGTCATCGAAGAGCCCGCCGATATCTTCGTCGGCCGGGTCAACGAGGACTTCGCCGTCGAGAGCATGGCCGGCGATATCTTTCTGCTCGGCAACCGCTCCTGGCGCATCAAGCGAGTCGAAGCCGGACGCATCCGAGTGCAAGATGCCCAAGGCGCGCCACCATCGATCCCGTTCTGGCTCGGCGAGTCGCCGGCGCGCACCGCCGAGCTGTCGGAGGCGGTAGCGCAGCTCCGCCAGGATGTAGCCCAGAGCTGTAGCGCCGGCTCTCCGAGCCGGCGGGGGGAGGTCGGTGCGGGCGACGCGGGCGAGCCTCAGATGGTGCGCTCGGAGAGCGCACGCTACAACGATGGGGTGGTGGAGTGGCTTCAGGAAGAATGCCGCGTCGACCGCTCCGGTGCGGAGCAGATCGTCACCTACATCGCCGAGACTGTCGCGATGTTGGGTACCGTCCCGACTCAGCAAACGGTGATCGCCGAGCGCTTCTTCGACGAAGCCGGCGGCATGCAGCTGGTGCTGCATGCCCCCTTCGGCGGCCGTATCAATCGCGCCTGGGGTTTGGCTTTGCGCAAGTGTTTCTGCCGCAGCTTCGACTTCGAGCTGCAGGCCGCGGCGACCGACGACGGCATCGTGCTCTCGCTCGGAGAGCAGCACAGCTTTCCTCTCGAGACCGTCTTCGATTTCGTTCGCCCCGCCAATGTCGAACAGGCGCTGACCCAGGCCGCGCTGGTGTCGCCGATGTTCACCAATCGCTGGCGCTGGAACGCGCAACGCTCGCTGGCGCTGCTGCGCCACAGCGGCGGCAAGCGCATCCCGGTGGCGATCCAGCGCATGCGCGCCGAAGATCTCCTCGCCGCGGTCTTCCCGGCGCAGCTCGCCTGCGGCGACAACCATCCGCGCGGCGAGATCGAGCCGCCCGATCACCCGCTGGTCAACGAGACGGTCGGCAACTGTCTGCATGAGGCGATGGATCTCGGCGGTCTGTGCTCGGTGCTGGCCGCCATCGCTGACGGCACGGTCGCCTGGCGCGCCATCGAGACGCCCGCCCCTTCGCCGATGTCCCACGAGATCCTCAACGCCAACCCGTACGCCTACCTCGACGATGCTCCACTGGAGGAGCGCCGCGCCCGAGCGGTGTCGCTGCGCCGAGTCGATCCGGGGCTGGCCGGAGGAATGGGCGCACTCGACCCGGAAGCGATCGCGGCGGTGCGGCTGCAGGCGTGGCCCGATCTGCGCGACGCCGACGAGCTGCACGATCTCTTGCTGAGCGTGATTGCGCTGCCGGCGCGGCTGCTCGAGCGCGCTGGTGAGGTCGCGCCGTGGCAAGGTTGGGCCGAGCAGCTGATCGGCGACCGCCGGGCGCGGCTGAGCGAGCTCGGCGGACAAACCAGTCTGGTCGCCGTCGAGCGGCTCGCGGCGGTGCAGGCGGCGTACGGTGACGTCGCCAGCGACGGCAAGGATCCCGAGCACTGCCGGCGCGTCATGGTGCAAGGATGGCTGGAATGTCTCGGCCCCGTCACCGCCGCCGGCTTGGCCGAGATGCTGGCGTTGACGCCGCGGCAGGTCGAAGCGGCTTTGCTGCAACTCGAGTCGGAAGGCATCGTCCTGCGCGGTCAGTTCACTCTGGCAGCCAGCGACAGCGCGGGCGAGTCTGCCGACGCGCTCGAGTGGTGCGAGCGGCGCCTGTTGGCGCGCATCCACCGCCTGACCATCGCCCGTCTGCGCCAGGAGATCGAAGCGGTCAGCCCGGCGGACTTCCTGCGCTTCCTGTTGCGCTGGCAGCACGTTCAACCGGGCAGTCAGCTGCACGGCCGGGACGGTGCCCGCGCGGTTATCGCCCAGCTGCAGGGTCTCGAGCTGCCGGCGCCGGCGTGGGAGCGTGACGTCCTGCCGTCGCGGGTGCGACATTACGCCAGCGCCGACCTCGAGCAGCTCTGTCTCGCCGGTGAAGTTGCCTGGGCACGGTTGCGTCTGCGCGCCCCGAGCAACGAGCTCGACCAGCAGCGGCGCAATCGCCGCCGCAACGCGCCGACTCGCTCCGCCCCGCTCGCCTTCGCCCTGCGCGAAGCCCTGCCGCAGCTGCTCGAGCGGCACGACGCTCCCGAAGAGCTGCTGCAGGAGTTATCGGCGGGAGCACAGCAGGCCTACCAGTGGTTGCGTCGCTTCGGCGCGTCGTTCCTGCCGGACATCGCCCGCGGTACCGGCAAGCTTCCGACGCAAGCGGAAGAGGCCCTGTGGGAATTGGTGACCACCGGCTTGGTCACCGGCGACGGCATCGCGGGCCTGCGCGCTTTGTTGCTGCCCGAGCTGAAGAAGCGCGAGCCCCGCCGCCATCTGCGCGGTGTGGCGGGCGGGCTGAGCCACAAGCGGCTGATCCCTCTCGGACGCTGGTCGCTGTTGCTGCGCAGCAACGAGCCGATCGAGCCGCTCGACGGCGCCGCGGCTGCGCCGTCGTATGCCGAGTTCTTCGCCCGCCAGCTCTTGCAGCGTTACGGCGTGGTGATGCGCGAGCTGCTGGCGCGCGAGGTACGTGCGCCAGCGTGGCGCGAGCTGCTGGCGGTGTACCGCCAGTGGGAAGCGCGCGGCGAGATCCGCGGCGGGCGTTTCGTCGCCGGGTTGATCGGTGAGCAGTTCGCGCTGCCCGAGGCGGTCGAGAGCTTGCGCGCGGTTCGCCGGGCTGCTCCCGACGATGAAGTCGTCCTGGTGACGGCGACCGATCCGCTCAATCTGGTCGGCATCCTTACCCCGGGAGCGCGAGTGTCGCCATTCTCCAACCAGACGATCGCCTACCGCAACGGCGTGCCGGTCTCGGTAGGCGAGATCGGCGCCGTGCTCAGCGAGTTGCAGCTCCCCCGCCGCGCCAAGAGCTGACGGCAGGGGGGATGTGTAGCTGCTGTCGGAAGACGGCGGCAGGTGCGTTGCGAGTCGCGTCGAGCCGAGACTCACAGAAATCCCCCGCGCCTGCCGCGCTGAGGCTTTCGCCGGCGAAAGCCTCAGCCCTTGGGAAAGGGGGCGCTTACTGTTGTTTCAGGTCTTCGGGTTTGATGCGCAGGAACATCCGCAGGTGAGTGTGACGCACTCGGCTGGTGGGATCGAGCCGCGCCTGATCTTTGAAGCCCTGGATCGCCAGCGGGAGATGCTCGATGCGTGCGGCGATGCCGCCGATGGCGGCGGGGATGCCGGCGACTCGGGCGGTCTGATTGCGCTGGTGTACCGCTTCGAGGATGTCGATCACCCGGTCGCGCTCGCCGCGCTCCGCGGCGGCATGGGCTTCCTCGAGCTGCCGGTGCAGAGCCACTCCCTCAGGCGAATCGGCAGGCGCTGGCGGCGGCTCTTTCTGCCAGCGCTCGACGGCTGCCGCTACCAGATCGCTGACGCGATCCTCGTCACCTTGCCAAGCGACAGGCCACAGCTCCAGGTCGCGCCGATCGAGCGCGAAGTAGTGAACCGTGCTGCCCTCTGCCAGCCGCTCGCGGCGTGGCGCATAGAAGAAGCGAAACAGCGGATGGTCGAACAGCTCTCGATCGGCAGCGGTCAATGGTCGATGCGAATGCAGTGGATCGCGGAACACCACGATTTCGGGCCGCGCCTGTAGCACCGCCTCGGCGCGGTTGGCCGGCGGCGGCAAATCGCTTGCCGGCGGCGGAAGATAGTAGCCGGGCCGCAAGCTCAGTGTGCGGCGAGCCGAAGCGTACGCGACCGCGCCGGCGGTATCGGTCGCCAACGCCTCGCTCTCGTTCAGGCGGATCGCCGCCCAATTGCCCACCTCTCGACCCGCGGTAACCATCCCCGTCACGGCGGCGGCGCGCTCTTCATCCGCAGCGACCACTCCCCATACGGCGTGGGCGGCAGCCAGAAAGATCACCACCTGCGCCGGCAGGCGCATCAGCGCCGGTACCGATGCGAGCAATACCGTCAGCAGCGGCAGCAAAGGCAGGAAGCCGGCATGGTAAGGCAGGTCGCGACTGCCGC
>DASPMH010000659.1:0-2449 GCA_035627175.1 Terriglobales bacterium
AGCTTGTTGGCGGGATCGGGCGGCTCGCGGTCGAGCACGTCGAGCCCCGCGCCGCGCAGTTTGCCGGTGGTCAGCGCCGTGTAGAGCGCCTCCTCATTGACGATGCCACCGCGCGCGGTGTTGACCAGGAAGGCGTCAGGCTTCATCAGGCCGATCGTCTCGGTGTTGAACAGGTCGACCGTCTCGGGCGACTTCGGGCAGTGGATCGAGACGAAGTCGACCTTGGGCAGGATCGCCTTGAGGTCGGTCACCTTCCTGGCGCCGGCCTTCTCGATCTCGGCGGCCGAGATGTTCGGATCGAGCACGTAGGTGTCCATCTCGAAGGCGACGCAGCGCTTCACGGTGCGCGAGCCGATGCGGCCCATGCCGACCACCAGAATCGACTTGCCGGCGAGATCGACGAGCGGGTCCGACAGGCGCTGGTGCCAGGCGTTCTCGCGCACGAAGCGATCCATCTTCCGGGTGAGGCGCGCCGACGCGAGCAGCATGTACATCGCGTGCTCGGCGACCGAGACCGAGTTGGCGGTGCCGGTGGTCATCAGCGGGATCTTGCGCTTGGTCAGCGCCGGGACCTCTACCGCGTCGAATCCGACACCGAGCCGCGCGACGACTTCCATCACCGGCGAGACATCGAGCTCGGCCTGGCGGTAGGGCGTGCCGCCCAGGGTGACCGCGTTCGCGTCAGCCAGCTTCTTGTGATAGGCGCCGGCGACATCGGCAAGCGGCAGAACTTCGTAATCGACGTCGTCGCGCTTCTTCAGCACCTCGATGCCCGCCTGCGGCATCCAGCCGACGATCAGGATCTTCTTGCGATTCTTGCCCGTGCTCATCGTTTTCCCTGCACAAATCGTGGAATGCCGCCGATCCTAGAGCCCACTGGCGGCAACCGCTAGGGCAGGTAGTTCAGCGGGAGCCGCGTGGTGGACTTGATCTCCTCCATGGCGAACATCGAGGTGACGTCGGAAAGCTCGATCTTGGCGATCAGCCGCTTGTAGAAGGCGTCGTAGGCGTCGATGTCGGGCAGTGCCAGCCGGATCAGGTAGTCGATCTCGCCACTCATGCGGTAGCAGTCCATCACCTCGGGGAACGACGCCACCGCCTTGGCGAAGCGGGCAAGCCACTGCGCGTTGTGCTGCGCGGTGCGCACCGCCACAAATACCGTGACGCCTGCATTCAGCGCCTTGCGGTCGAGCAGCGCCACCTTGGCGCGGATGATGCCTTGCGCCTCCAGCCGATTGATGCGCCGCCAGCACGGCGTGGTCGACAGGCCGACCCGGCGAGCGACCTCGGCCAGCGGCATGGCAGCATCGTCCTGCAGGCAATCCAGGATCTTCCGGTCGAAGGAATCGAGCGATAATTTCGCGACCATTGCAGCTTCCTTGGGATGATTTTCTCAGATCTGCCGCATTTGGCGCAAAGAGAGCAAGCCGCTTTCTACCCGCGTCGGTACACTTTATCGCCATGTTGCGCCGCTTCACCGACCACCCCGCCTCGGTCAACGAGACCTACCTTCAGCATCTGGCCAGCGCTTTCGGCTTCGGCGCCAGCATGCTGCTGGGCGGCCTGGCGTGCTTGGTGCATGGCCTCTTCCCGTGGCTGTGCACGACGCGGGGCAGTGACACGATTCGCGGACTGCACCATCGCATGGTCACTCACCGCCTGGCGCGTCCGGCCCCTCCGGCATCCACGGGCGCGGTGGTGGCGGGAGACTGACTCGGCGCTTTCCAGGCATCGACCGCAAACCGCTCCGGCAACTCACGCCGGCTTCGTCGCGTTCTGACTCATGGTCGCAATGGAGAGGACACGATGGAAACCCCGGTCAAGATCGGCTTCCAGGGCGGCGATGCAAGCCCGGCGCTCACCCAGATGATCAACCAGGAGGTCGAGGCCCTGGAGCGCGTCTATGGCCGCCTGACTTCATGCCAGGTCACCGTGCGCATTCCGGACAATCATCATCGCACCGGGTTCTATAGCGTGCATGTGCGTCTCGCGATGCCCGGCAACTACGACGTGGTGGTCGACCAGCAGCCGGACAACGACGACCGTCTCGCCATCCCGCAGTTCGCCATCAATGACGCGTTCCGCCGCGCCAAGCGACAGATCCAGGATCGCGCCAAGAAGATGCGTGGCGAGACCAAGACCCTGCACAAGCGGATCGAGCGGACCCTCGGCGAACCCTAGGCTGAGCCACGGCACTGCCCGGCACTCGTTGAAAATTGCAGGCGACCGCTGCTGTCTGGGCGGCGGCCGCATTTTGCCGCTGCCGCGAACAAACTGCTCGCTCGCCCGATGGCCGGCACGTATCGTAAAGCAGCGCTAGCATGGGTTTCCCCGCCACCTTCTGAACATGTCCGAGCCGGTGATCCGCGCCGAGAATCTCGGCAAGAAGTTCGTCATCGATCACAAGGTCGAACGCAACGCCCTGTTGCGGGATGCCGTGGCGAGCGGA
>DASPMH010000660.1:0-9084 GCA_035627175.1 Terriglobales bacterium
CGCAGCTACGCGGTCTGCCGCCGCGCTCTTACCGAGCGCAGCTACGCGGTCTGCCGCCGCGCTCTTACCGAGCGCAGCTACGCGGTCTGCCGCCGCGCTCTTACCGAGCGCAGCTACGCGGTCTGCCGCCGCGCTCTTACCGAGCGCAGCTACATGCGGCTTGCATCGTGAGGCGTGATCCCCTAGCCACTCGCAAGTCCAATCTCCAGTCGAAGGCAATGCTCACATGGCGCTCAGTATCGGTATCGTCGGCCTGCCCAATGTTGGCAAGTCGACCATCTTCAACGCTTTGATCGAAGGCGGCGCGGAAGCCGCCAACTACCCGTTTTGCACCATCGAGCCGAACGTCGGCCTGGTGCCGGTTCCCGATCCCCGTCTGGCGCGGATCCAGAAACACATCCCGACTCAGAAGGTGATTCCCGCCGTTCTCAATGTCGTCGACATCGCCGGATTGGTACGCGGCGCGTCCAAGGGCGAGGGACTCGGCAACAAATTTCTCGCCAATATCCGCGAGACCGACGCGATCCTAATGGCGGTGCGCTGCTTCGAGGACGAGAACGTCACCCACGTCGAGGGTAAGATCGATCCGATCCGCGACATCGAAACCATCGAGGTCGAGCTGGCGCTCGCCGACCTGGAAACCGTCGACAAGCGGGTCAAGCGCGCCAGCAACACCGCCAAGAGCGGCAACAAGGAAGCCCGCGCCGAGCTCGCCGTCGCCGAGCGCCTGCAGGAGCATCTCCAGGCCGGCCGCATGGCACGTTCGCTCGAGCTCGCCCCGGCGGAGGAGAAGATCATCCGCGACTACTTCCTCATGACCCGCAAGCCGGTGCTCTACGCTTGCAACGTCGGCGAGAGCGATCTGCCCGACGGCAACGCGCTTTCCGCCAAGGTCGTCGAGCGCGCCGCCTCGGAGAACGCGCGAGTGGTGGTGCTCTGCGCCAAGATCGAGGAGGAGCTTGCCGGCATGGATGCCGCAGACCAGCACGAAATCCTGGCGACCTACGGATTGACAGAGCCGGCGCTCAACCGCCTAGTGCGCGAGAGCTACTCGCTGCTCGGGCTGCAATCCTTCTTCACCGCCGGCGAGAAGGAAATCCGCGCCTGGACCATTCCGGTCGGCGCGACCGCGCCGCAAGCGGCGGGCGTGATCCACTCCGACTTCGAGCGTGGTTTCATCCGCGCCAACACCTACTCGCTCGCCGATCTCGAGCAGTACGGCAACGAAGCTGCGATTCGCGCCGCCGGCAAGCTCCGCTCGGAAGGCAAGGAGTACGTCGTCGCCGACGGCGACATCCTGCACTTCCTCTTCAACGTCTAGATGATGCTTTGCCAAAGCGGGCAGCGCGAAGGGCGGGGGATTTCTGCGCGCACGGCGCCGCCGCGGCTACGAGCTCACTCGAATTTTCCTTGGGCTCGGAATCGTTCGATGAACGGGGCGTAGTCGCTCGGTTGCTGCTCGGCTTGGAGGCGACCGCCGCCGAGCTCCGCCCACGGTTGCGCGCTGCGGATCCAGATGTCGCCGACGGGCTCGACCCAGCTGGTGTCGTCGAGCGTGCCGCTGCGGACGCTGAGGATCCCCGCGGAGGGCACCTGGCCGTGGGCGATGCGGCAGCCACAAGCGCCGCAGAACCAGCCGAAGCGCCGGTTACCGGAATCGGACGACCATTCGAAGATACGCGGCTCACCCTCGGTGAAGCGGAAGGCGGCCTCGAACACCGTCACCGGAGTCGAGAAGGCACCGCCGCCGATGCGCTGGCAGTTGCTGCAATGGCAGTTGTAGACCATCAGCGGCGCCTGGCTAATCTGGTAGCGCAAGGCGCCGCATTGGCAGCCACCGGTGAGCGGAAGTGGGATCATTGCTGGCGCGCGAGGGGACTGGAGCCTACTTCTTCGCGGCTTCTTCGGCGAGACGCTCGCGATACTTCTTGATCATCTCCTGCTGCTCGCCGGCGGGAATCGGAGCGTACTTGGCGAATTCCATGGTGAAGTTGCCCTTGCCCTGTGTGCCGGAGCGCAGGTCGGTGGCGAAGCCGAACATGGTGTTGAGCGGCACCTCGGCGATGCCGATGAACGAGCCGTCTTCGGTCTTGGTCTCGAGCACCATGCCGCGGCGCTGGTTGATCAGACCGATGGCGGCGCCCTGGAACTCCTGCGGCGCCTCGACCTCGACCTTCATGATCGGCTCGAGCACCACCGGCTTGGCGCGCTCGAAACCTTCACGGAAAGCCATCAAGGAAGCGGTCTTGAATGCCATTTCCGACGAATCGACGGCGTGCGAAGCGCCGTCGTTGATGGTGCAGCGTACGCCGACGACCGGGAAGCCGAGCAGTGAGCCCTTCTTGATCGCCTCGCGGAAACCCTTGTCGCAAGCCGAGATGTACTCGCGCGGGATCGACCCGCCGACGATCTCGTCGACGAACTCGTAGGTCTCGACCGAGTCGGGCGGCAGCGGCTCGAGGTAACCACCGACTTTGGCGTACTGGCCGGAGCCGCCGGTCTGCTTCTTGTGAGTGTAGTTGAACTCGCCCCGCTGGCGAATGGTCTCACGGTAAGCGACCTGCGGCTTGCCGGCGATCACTTCGCAATTGTACTCGCGCTTGATGCGCTCCATGTAGATGTCGAGGTGGAGCTCGCCCATGCCGCTGATGATGGTCTCACCCGACTCCTCGTCCTGAAAGACGCGGAAGGTCGGATCCTCCTTGGTGAAGCGATTGAGCGCCTTGGAGAAATTGGTCTCGCCGGAGCGGTCCTTGGGACGAACCGCTAGCGAGATCACCGCGGCCGGGACGTGCATCGAGGTCAGCGTCACGTTGAGCTTGCCGTCGGTGAAGGTCTCACCGGACGAGCAGTCGACGCCATAGAAGGCGACGATGTCGCCCGGGCCGGCGTGCTGAATTTCTTCGCGCTCGTCGGAATGCATGCGGAACATGCGCGGCACGCGCACCTTGCGCTGCTGGTTCGAGGTGTTGACGATGGTGTCGCCGGTGTTGACGGTGCCTTGATAGATGCGGAAGTAGGTCAGCTGACCGTACTTGTCCTGGGTCAACTTGAACGCCAGGCCGACCATCGGCTTGGCGGCATTCGAGGTCAGCTCGATCTTGTGCTCGCCGCCGTCCTGATCGAAGGCCTGGTGGTGATTCTCGGCCGGGTTGGGCAGGAAGGCGCAGACGGCATCGAGCAGCAGCTGCACGCCCTTGTTGCGGAAGGCCGAGCCGCACATCACCGGCGTCATCTTGAGCGCGATGGTGGCGCGGCGAATCGCGGCGCAGATGTCCGCGACGGTGATCTCTTCGCCCTCGACGAACTTCTCGGCGAGGATGTCGTCGACCTCGGCAACATCCTCGATGATCTTGGCGTGAGCCGCCTTGGTCTTCTCGGCCAGCGCGGCCGGCGGTGCCTCGACGCGGATCTCCTCGCCGTCTTCGCCGTCGAAGTAGTAGGCTTGCTGGGTGATCGCGTCGATGACGCCGATGAACTTGTCCTCGGCGCCGATCGGCACCTGGATCTGCACCGGATGGTGGTGCAGCTTGTCGCGCAGCATCTCCGCCACCCGTTCGTAGTTGGCGCCCGGGTTGTCCATCTTGTTGACGAAGGCGATGCGCGGCACATGGTAGCGCTTCATCTGCCGGTCGACCGTGATCGACTGCGACTGCACGCCCTTGCCCGAGTCGAGCACCAGGATCGCGCCGTCGAGCACCCGCAGTGCCCGCTCGACTTCGATGGTGAAGTCGACGTGCCCGGGCGTATCGATGATGTTGATGTTGTGCTCTTCGAGCTGGCCGCGCGAGCCATTCCACAGGCAATAGGTGGCGGCCGACTGGATGGTGATGCCCTTTTCGCGCTCGAGGTCCATCGAATCCATCTTGGCGCCGACGCCGTCCTTGCCGCGCACCTCGTGAATCGCGTGGATGCGACCGGTGTAGAAGAGGATACGCTCGGTCAGCGTCGTCTTGCCGGAGTCGATGTGGGCGGAGATGCCGATATTGCGAATATGATCGAGATGAATGCGGGACATGCGACCTTTCTCACTAAAAGAATTGCTTGGGATTGGCGCCAGCCGGGCTCCGCGAAAGGGCGGCGGCGGGGAAACCGTGAGGAGATAGCGATTCTCGCTCAGTTTCGCCAGAGGGAAGCGTGAAATTTTCATCGCGCCGTCACCAGCGGCTTCCAATCATGGTGCCGATTGGTATTGCTGGCTGGTCATGCGAGCGCGAGGGGCGATCCACCTGTCACCTTCGATCGTCGTCGCGCTATCTCTGGGCATCTTGGCAGGCAGCCTGGTGCCACTCGCCTATCAGCGCTTCGTCTGCGGCGATTACCGGTACATCAATGGCGACCTGGCCTGCTCGGGCGCCGCGGCCATCTCGAAGCGAGGCTATGCTCTATTGAACAAGCAGCTGCATACCGCCATCGCCGGATGGAAGTCGGAGGGCGGGCTGGTCGACGCGAGTGTGTACTTTCGCGACCTGAGCGACGGTCCGCTGATGGGTATCAACGAGAATTTGCCCTTCATCCCGGCGAGCCTGCTCAAGTTGCCGATCGTCATGGCCTACTTCGAGCGCGAGGAAGAGCAGGCCGGCCTCCTCGAGACGCAATTGCTGTATTCCGATGCCAGCGTCGCCAAAGAAGCCCACCTACCTCAGGTCCACGCCCACGGGACGAGCTTGCAGCAGGGGCAGCTGTACACCATCGAAGACCTGATGCGCAGCACCATCACCCATTCGGACAATGTCGCTTACACCATTCTGGTCGACTACATGAACCGCTTGCCCGACGGTACAGCCCAGATTCTCAGGACCTTTCGTGAGCTCGGCATCGTCGATCCCGCAACGCTGTACGATGAAGTGATCACCGTCCGCGGCTACGCCTCGCTCTTTCGCATCCTCTACAATGTGGCGTACCTCAGCCCGAGCAACTCGGAGAAGGTTCTGCGCTGGCTGGCCGAGGCGCGCTTCCCGAAAGGGCTCGCCGCCGGCCTACCGGTCAACGTGGCGGTGGCGAGCAAGTTCGGCGAGCGCTCCAATTCGGAGCACCACCTCCAACTGCACGACTGCGGTATCGTCTACTATCCCCAGAACCCCTACCTGCTTTGCGTTATGACCAAGGGGCGCGACTGGGCGACGCTGGAGAAGACCATCGGCACCATCTCGCGGATGGTCTATCAAGAGGTCGACAGTCGCCGAGCCCGCTGACCCGGCTGCGAAAATCATCCGCCTCCGCCGATTTTCATTGTCATTTCGCAGTTCTTTCACGAGTTTCATCGCACCGCGCGCTAAACCCTCAACGCCGCGGCTGACAGCCGCTATGAGGAGGACATACCGATGTGGGCGTGGGTCGTTGTTTTGATCTTTGGCGGGACGGTCGTTTGGCACTCTCCCCTGGCGGCGCAGTCCGTCTCACTAGCGGGGACGGGTAATGCTGCCTTCCGCACCGCGGCACGGCCGGAGCAGAATTCCGGCAAGCTCAAGTTCAAAGCCGCCGCCATCGCCGCGCTCGATCCGCGCTGTCCGGCGAGCACCAGCCTGCAGCTGCGTGCTCCCGACTACGACAGCGGCCTGCTCGCGCTGCCCTGCGAGCGCTGGCGCCCGACGGCCGGCGGTTACGTCTTCAACGATCGCGAGATGACCACCGGCGTGCGGCGCATCCTGTTCCGCCATGGTCGCCTCACCGTCGCCTTGCGCGGCAACAATTTCGTACCCCCTCCCGCTATGCCGGCGTTCCTCGAAGCCAGCTTTGCGGTCGATCAGACCGAGCACTGCGGCCGTTTCGAGCGCTTCCGCTCGGCCGCCACGCGCTTGCGCGGCCTCGGTCCGGTCGCCGCCTGTCAAGCCGACTCGCCGACACCGCCGGCGACCGCGACTCCGACTCCGACTCCGACCGAAACCGCGACCGCACCGCCGTCGCCGACCGCTCCGCCATCCGAAACCCCGACGCCAACCGCGACCGCGGCTCCGAGCGATACGCCGGGGCCGGTCAATCTGGTCCAGGACCCACAATTCGACCACGGCGTCTCCGGCTTCTTCGCCCAGGATGAGAGCAGCGCGGTCGCACGTAGCGACCAGTCCCCGCTCGAGGGCGACTACAGCTTGCGCCTCGGCATCGCCGGCTACGGCAACAATCTCTGGTGGTCCCATGGCTTCGAAGGGGGACGAGCGAGCGCCTTCCGCGTCGGCGGGCACCTGCGCTCCGACGTCGCCAGCAGCTCGACGCTGCGCTTCTGCGCCATGGTCTACTACGCCGACGACACCACCGAGCTCGCCTGCGCCGCCGTCAGTGGTGCTGCGGGCGACAAAGGCACGGTCGGTGCCGAGCTGAGCCTCGATGACACCAAGCCACTCGCCTCGGTGCGCATCCGCCTGATCCAGGAAGGCAGTCAGCCGATCTCTTTCACCCTCGATGCCGCTACCGCGTACCTGGACGTCGTCGCCCCACCGACCGGTGGAGGCGGCGGAGGCGGTGGCGGAGGTGGAGGCGGCGGAGGTGGCGGTGGCGCCGATCCGTGCGCCACCAACCCTAACAGCGTCTATCCCGGCTATAGCTACCAGTTGCCGGCCGAGCGGCCGTTCCTCTCACTCGCCGATTACGTCCAAAGCGGAGCTGCGACGGTTGCCGCAACTCGACTGATCGCCGGTGTCGACGCGATGCTGGCTAACAACCCGCCGTACGCCTTCTCCGCCAAGCATCTCGTCTACGCTCACGCCCTGACCGGCGATCCCGATTACCTGACCGCAGCGATCGCTGAGGTCGATGAGTGGGTCAGCGAGGCGGAGGCCGAGATCGCTGCCGGCGAAGCGCCGCGCATCGCTTGGGACTCGTACCTCGACATCGGTCACTTCCTCGAGGATCTCGCCCTCGCCTACGACCACGGCTTCGAGCAGCTGACGCCGCAGCAGCGCCAGCGCTGGGCGGCCTTCGCCGAGCAGTCGCTGTTCAATCTGTGGCATCCAGACGAGGCTAGCTGGGGCGGCGTCGAGCACAGCTGGACGGGGTGGTCCGTCTGCGATCCCGGCAACAACTACCACTTCAGCTTCTTGCGGGCGACGATGCTGTGGGCGCTGGTGTCGCAGAACACTGAGTGGTTCGCTTTCCTGCAAGAGCAGAAGTTCGGCCCACTGATGGACTACTACGCCGCTCTGCCCGGCGGCGGTACGCGCGAGGGCACCGGCTATGGCTCTGCCCTCGGCAATCTGTTCGGCAGCTACATCTATTGGAAGGCGTCGATCGTCGAGGATCTCGCCGACATCACGCCGCATACCAAGGAGACGATTGATTATTGGGTCCACGCCACCGTGCCCACTCTCGATCGCTATGCGCCGATCGCCGATCTGTCGCGCCAGTCGCTGCCCGAGCTCTACGATTACCACGAGAATCTGATCCACCAGGCGGTGGTGTTGAGCGCCGGCACGCCCGAGGCGAGGCGCGGCACCTGGTGGCTGCAGAACAATTCGGTCGATGGTGTCGCCCATATCTTCAACATCCTCGGCGACCTGTTGCCCTATCCCGACCCGCCGCAAGCGCCGTCGGCGCTGATGTATCACTCGCCCGGCGCAGGCGTGATGTTCGCCCGCAGCAGCTGGGCGACCGATGCCGCCTGGATCGCCTTCGTCGCCGGCAAGTACGACCAATCGCACGCGCACCACGACCAGGGCTCGTTCAGCTTCTTCAAGAACGATTGGCTGGCGGTGACCAACAACATCTGGTCGCACAGCGGCCTGCATCTGGAGGACGAGCTGCACAACACCCTGCGCTTCGAGCGCAGCAACGGCACCATGATCGGGCAGAATCCGAGCGACACGGTGCAATCGACGATGAACCCCTCGCACGCCGCGGGCGTAACCACCGTCACCGCCGATCTGACCAACGCCTATTCCAGCAATCAGAGCTCGATTCTCAGCTGGATCCGCACCCTGGTGCTCGACGGCGATGTGCTGCGAGTGACCGATGCCTGTACGGTCGCGGCCGGAGTTCAGCCGATCTTCCAGCTGCAGGTGCCGCAGGTGCCGGTGGCGCAGGGCGACGGCTCGATCGTCGCCGGCAACCTGCGCGTCGTTCCCTTGCAGCCGGTGACCTTCACCTCGACCGCGCTGCAGCCGCCGGAGTTTTCGCGCGGACATCGCATCGAGCTGCGTTCGACCTCCGGGTGCGCCTTCGACGTCGAGCTGCGGCCGGTCGCCGCATCGACGCCGAACCCCAACCCGAGCGCTACGCCGACAGCGACGCTGCCGCCCAATCCGACCGCCACCGCGACAGCGAGCACCGGCACCAGCCCGACGGCGACGCCCGACCCTTCGCAAGATCCGCTCGAGCCGATCTGGTCGGAAGTGGGCACGGCGGCGCGCATCAAGAGCCCGGCGCAGCACATGCATTTCACTGCCGGCGCGCCGTTGCGCATTCTTGCCGACGCGCTAGACGGCAACGCCTGGATGTGTCCGCCCGGACACCCACCCTACGTTTGCCCGGGGGCACAGGTGCGCTTCTTCGTCGACGGCCAGCTCGCCGGTGTGGCGCTGCCTAGCCCGACCGACGCCAATCTGTGGGAGAAGCGGCTGCCGAATGGCCTGTCCGCCGGTGACCACGTGCTGACGGTGACCTACGTTCCGTATCAGCCGGGCAGCAGCACCGGCGGCACGCCGATCGACGGCTTCGTTCCGGTGACCATTCACGTCGACCCGCCGCCGGTGCACGGCGAGATCATCAGTCTGACCGGCGATATCGTGCTGAGCGGCTCGACCAATCTCGATTGGACCGACAAGACGATCCTCGGCAACGGTTTCCGGGTGACCTCCGCGCCGGGCTACTCCGGACAGGTGATCATAGAGGATTCGATGGTGATGGGCCTCGGTAGCTTCAGCACGCCGGGCATCGCCATCAGCACCTCCGGATCGGTGTCGATCAGGGATTCGATCTTCGAAGCGACCGGCGCGATGCGCTTCGGCGCTACCGGCAGCGCTGCAATCGAGGTCGAGAACAACGAGCTGCGCGCCAATAACCTGATCACGTATGTCGCCGCCGATCCCGACGTGCCGGTAGTGCTCGAGCTGAGCGGCAACAGCAGCGGCGAGAAGGTGGTGCAGGGCAATC
>DASPMH010000661.1:0-11465 GCA_035627175.1 Terriglobales bacterium
CCACGTCAAGCAGGACGTGCTCGAGGGTTTGGCGAAGCACTACCGCGCCGACATGAACACCCCGTACCGCAAGCTGCCCGAGCCCTTGCGTCAGGCGCTGATGCACGGCTCGGAAGAAGAGATCAGCTTCGTTCACGTCCATGAGGGTAAGAAGCATCGCTACCAGCGCGTCTTCGAAGGGCTGCTGGCGATCCTCGAGAAACGCCATCGCGAGACCGAGTCGGAGTGGATGCGCGAAGAGCTCGAATCGTACATGAGCGTCAGCACCTGCCCGAGCTGTCACGGCGCGCGGCTCAAGCCGGAAGCGCTCGCAGTCAAGCTACAAGGCCGATCGCTGCCGGAGGTGACCGGCCTGTCGGTGCGCGAGGCGCTGGCGCATTTCTCCGCTCTCGACCTGACCGCACAGGAGAAGGTCATCGGCCAGCGCTTGCTCAAGGAGATCACCGAGCGCTTGGGATTCCTCGCCAACGTCGGCCTCGACTACTTGAGCCTCGACCGTACCGCTGCCAGCCTCTCCGGCGGTGAAGCGCAGCGGATCCGCCTGGCGACCCAGATCGGCTCGAGTCTGGTCGGCGTGCTCTACATCCTCGACGAGCCCTCGATCGGCCTGCACCAGCGCGACAACGATCGGTTGCTCGAGACCCTGGTGCGCCTGCGCGACGTCGGCAACACCGTGCTGGTGGTCGAGCACGACCGCGACGCGATCGAGAGCGCGGATTACGTCATCGACATGGGTCCGGGGGCCGGCGCCAACGGCGGTCACGTCATCGCCTGCGGCACCCCCGCCGAAATCGCCGCCAATCCCGCTTCGCTGACCGGCCAGTATCTCTCCGGCAGTCGCGCCATCGACGTGCCGGCGATACGCCGGCGCGGCAATGGCTGGACGATCGGCATCAAGGGCGCGCGCGAGAACAACCTCGCCAGCGTCAGCGCCGACATCCCGCTCGGCACCTTCACCTGCGTCACCGGCGTCTCCGGCTCGGGCAAGAGCTCGCTGATCATCGACACTTTGTACCGCGCCTTGGCGCACCGCCTTTACGGCTCGAAAGATCGCCCCGGCGCACACGACGAGATCACCGGCTGGCAGCTCCTCGACAAGATCATCGACATCGACCAGGCCCCGATCGGCCGCACGCCCCGCTCGAATCCGGCGACCTACACCGGGCTGTTCTCCGATGTCCGCGATCTCTTCGCTCAGCTTCCCGACGCCCGCTTGCGCGGCTATGGCCCCGGCCGCTTCTCCTTCAATGTGAAAGGCGGTCGCTGCGAGGCCTGCAGCGGCGACGGCACCATCAAGATCGAGATGCACTTTCTCCCCGACGTCTACGTCGCCTGCGAGGTCTGTGACGGCAAGCGCTACAATCGCGAGACGCTCGAGGTCCGCTACAAGGGCAAGAACATCGCCGAAGTGCTCGATCTGACCGTCGCCCAAGCGCTCGAGTTTCTCGGCGCGATCCCGCCGATCAAGAACAAGCTGTCGACGCTCCACGACGTCGGCCTCGACTATGTCCACCTCGGCCAGTCGGCGACGACGCTCTCCGGCGGCGAGGCGCAGAGGGTAAAGCTCGCCAAGGAGCTCAGCCGGCGGGCGACGGGGAAGACGCTCTATATCCTCGACGAACCGACCACCGGCCTGCACTTCGAAGACATCAAGCGGCTGCTGGTGGTGCTCGGGCGACTGGTCGACAACGGCAACACCGTAGTGGTGATCGAGCACAACCTCGATGTCATCAAAACCGCCGACTACATCATCGACCTCGGCCCCGAAGGCGGTCACCGCGGCGGGCGGATCGTCGCCGCCGGGACGCCGGAGGAAGTGGCCGCAGTGGCGCAGTCGTATACCGGCCACTACCTGCGCCAAGCCCTGCACCGCCCTTCGTGAGAGGAATCGCTGTAGCGCGCGCTCTCCGAGCGCGCCTGATGCTCAGGGTGCCGGTGCGCTCGGAGAGCGCACGCTACAACTGCGGACGGACGGCTTGACTGGCAGGCGTCGGGTCCCGATAGTCGCGTCATCCATGGAACGTCTGGTCTACCTCGACAACCACGCCACCACGCCGATCGACCCGCGGGTGCTCGAAGCGATGATGCCCTTTTTGACCTCGAAGTTCGGCAACGCCTCGAGCCGCAGCCATCGTTTCGGCTGGGAGGCCGAGGAAGCGGTCGAGAAAGCGCGCAAGCAGGTCGCCGATCTGCTGCGCGCCAGCCCGAAAGAGATCATCTTCACCAGCGGCGCGACCGAGTCGATCAACATCGCCATCAAAGGCGCGATCGAGTACCGCTCCGACGGCCGCGACCACATCGTCACCACCGCGATCGAGCATAAGGCGGTCCTGGATACGTGCAAAGCTCTCACCAAAGCCGGCAAGGCACGGGTCACCTACGTCGGCGTCGATCGCGACGGTTTGGTCGACCCGGACGAGATCGCCAAGGCGATCGAAGAGCGCACCGCGCTGGTTTCGGTGATGCACGCCAACAACGAGATCGGCACGCTTCAGCCGATCGCCGCCATCGCCGCGATCGCACACCGCGCCGGCGCCTTGTTTCATACCGATGCCGCCCAGAGCGCCGGCAAGATACCGATCGATGTAGACGCGATGGACATCGATCTGCTGTCGCTCTCAGGGCACAAGATGTACGCCCCGAAAGGCTGCGGTGCGCTCTACGTGCGGGCCCGCAACCGCAATGTGCGACTGGCAGCCCAGATGCACGGCGGCGGGCATGAACGTGGGCTGCGTTCCGGAACCCTCAACGTCCCCGGCATCGTCGCGCTCGGCGCGGCAGCGGAAATCGCCGCGCGCGACATGGCCGACGAGGCGCAACGGATCGCCGGGCTGCGCGATCGGCTGCGCGCCGAGCTGTTCGAGCGCGCCGCGCCGGCGCTGGTCAACGGCCATCCCGAGCTGCGCCTGCCGGGCAATCTCAACCTGTGCTTCGCTTATGTCGACGGCGAATCGCTGATGATGGCCCTGCCCGACATCGCCGTGTCGTCGGGCTCGGCATGCACCTCGGTGACGCTCGAGCCTTCGCACGTCCTGCGGGCGATCGGCCTCGACGAGGATCAAGCCCACGCATCGCTGCGCTTCGGTGTCGGCCGCTTCACCACCGCCGATGAGATCGACTACGTCGTCGCCAGAGTTGCCAAAGAAATCGCCCGGTTACGGCGGCTTTCTGCCGAATTCGCGGCGGCACAGCGACAGGGCTCAGTTGCGATGAGAAGCGCAACCTGACAAGGGAAGAGCGTGGCAATCGCAGTTTCAGAAAACGCCAGCAGCCGCATCGGGAGCTTGGCGGCAGGCAGTGACAAACCGGTCTCCGGTCTGCGCATCAAAGTGATCGGCGGGGGCTGCTCCGGCCTGCAGTACAAGATGGATCTCGACGTCGAGCGCGACGGCGACAAGGTGTTCGGCGAAGGCGCCGGCAAGGTGATCGTCGACCGCAAGAGCTTTCTCTATCTCAACGGCACCGAGGTCGATTTCGTCGAAAGCTTGATGGAGTCAGGCTTCGTGCTGCGCAATCCCAACGTCAAGCGCTCGTGCGGCTGCGGCGCCTCATTCTCCGTCTAGCCGAGCCTTTCGCCACTACCCTCGCCTTAAAGGAATCGCGAGCTTTCCGTCTGCGCCGCGATTGGCGACAATCCTCGCTTCGAGGCCGTGCAATCCTGTTGAGGAGAGCGGTCCCAATCTAGGCTTTTCACATGACGCCGGCTTGACTTTCCGTCTTTCGGCCAAATTTTGGCGAATTCGTGAATACGCGCCGTGATCGCCCGTCGAAACGGGCATTTTTGGGGAGACCGCAATGTCAGAGTATGTCAGCGACACCTACACCCACCTGCTTCAGCCGGACACGCTGCTTCCGCTTCAATATTTTGCCGCACTGCGTCGTAAAGCGACGCAGGAGCCCGAACGCCGCCTGGTGATCGCCGTCCTCGAGGACGCGGTCGATTGTTATCAGAAGTACTTCGGCGCCAGCGACCGGCGCGGCCAGCAGCTCTTCGTCGACGCGGAAGACTGGTTCCTCGATACCGACCGCTCCTGGCCCTTCGCCTTCGAAAACATCTGCGACTTCATCGGGGTCAACTCCGAATACCTGCGCCGCGGGCTGCAAGCCTGGAAAGAGCGCATGTTGGTCGAGCGCAGCCAAGGCAAGGTCGTACCACTCAAGCGTCCGGTCGCCGCCGTCGAGCTCGCCGATCAACCGGTCCGCCAGCTCGCCAACGATCGATAACTCTCCTCCTCCAAGCTCCCCGCAGACCCGGTGGGTCGGCGTTACCCCTTCGCCGGCCCACTGGTTTTTTGCGCCTGAGGGCGCCCCTACCATTGTCCCTCCCGCCTCGCTCTGTTACATACCCGACTGATTCCATCTGAATTAGAGGTTTCGTCGACCGCGATGCTCCGAATTAGTCGCCTTACCGACTACGGAATCGTTCTCCTCAGCTTCATGGCCTCCGAACCCGAACAGGGTCGCAGCGCTTCGGAGTTGGCCAAGGGGACCGAGTTACCGTTACCCACCGTAAGCAAGCTGCTTCAGCTGCTGACCCGGGAGGGGCTGTTGCAGTCGCAGCGTGGCGCCAAAGGGGGCTACAGCCTGGCGAGCCCACCTGCCGACATCTCGCTCGCAGCCATCGTCAGTGCCCTCGAGGGTCCGGTCGCCCTGACCCTCTGCACCGTCGATCCTGCCGGCGATTGTGAGTACGAAGCGCGCTGCCGCGTCCGCGGCCACTTGGTCAAGATCAATTTGGCGATCCACCAGGCGTTGAAAGGGATCACCCTCGCCGATGTCGCCGGCGCTCCCGAGCCGACCCTAGCCCCGCTGCTTCCGAAGGAGGACGCTGCGGGGATGTCGCCAGGAGCAGGAGAAATACGTCCATGAGCACAGCCGCTAAGATCCAGGACCTCGTCGAGCGCGAGTACGAGCACGGCTTCTACACCGACATCGAGTCGGACGATCTGCCGCGCGGCTTGGACGAGGAGGTCGTCCGCGTCATCTCTGCCAAGAAGAACGAGCCGCAGTTCATGCTCGACTGGCGCCTGCGCGCCTTCCGCCACTGGCAGAAGATGACCGAGCCGCACTGGCAGAACGTCAAGTATCCGCCGATCGACTACCAGGACATCATCTACTACGCCGCGCCCAAGCAGAAGATTCAGCCGAAGAGCCTCGACGAGGTCGACCCCGAGCTGCTGCGCACCTACGAGAAGCTCGGCATCCCGTTGCGCGAGCAGGAGATGCTCGCCGGCGTAGCCGTCGACGCGGTCTTCGACAGCGTCTCGGTCGCCACCACGTTCAAGGCCAAGCTCGCCGAGGTCGGGGTTATCTTCTGCTCTTTTTCCGATGCCGTGCAGAACCATCCCGAGCTGGTGCAGAAGTACCTCGGCTCGGTGGTTCCCTACACCGACAACTACTTCGCCACTCTCAACTCGGCGGTCTTCAGCGACGGTTCGTTCTGTTACATTCCCAAGGGCGTCCGCTGCCCGATGGAGCTGTCGACCTACTTCCGCATCAACGCCAAGAACACCGGCCAGTTCGAACGCACGCTGATCATCGCCGACGAGGGCAGCTACGTCAGCTATCTCGAAGGCTGCACCGCGCCGATGCGCGACGAGAACCAGTTGCACGCCGCGGTGGTCGAGCTGGTCGCGCACGAGCGCGCCCAGATCAAGTATTCGACGGTGCAGAACTGGTACCCGGGCGACAAGGAAGGCCGCGGCGGAATCTACAACTTCGTCACCAAGCGCGGCGCCTGTCAGGGGGCCGATTCGAAGATCTCCTGGACCCAGGTCGAAACCGGCTCGGCGATCACCTGGAAGTATCCAAGCGTCATTCTCAAGGGCGAAAACTCGGTCGGTGAGTTCTACTCGGTAGCGCTGACCAACAACTTTCAGCAGGCCGACACCGGCACCAAGATGATCCACATCGGCAAGAACACGCGCAGCACCATCTTGTCGAAGGCCATCTCTGCCGGCCACGGCCAGAACAGCTACCGCGGCCTGGTCAAGGTGATGAAGGGCGCCGCCAACGCCCGCAACTACACTCAATGCGATTCGCTGCTGATCGGCGAGCAGTGCGGGGCGCACACCTTCCCGTACATGGAGGTGCGCAACAGCTCGGCGCAGGTCGAGCACGAGGCGACCACCTCGAAGATCAGTGACGACCAGCTCTTCTACTGCATGCAGCGCGGCATCTCGGCGGAGGACGCCGTGTCGATGATCGTCAGCGGCTTCTGCAAGGAAGTCTTTCGCGAGCTGCCGATGGAGTTCGCCGTCGAGGCCCAAAAGCTGATGGGCGTCAGCCTCGAAGGCAGCGTGGGATAAAGGGAGGACTGCTAGATCATGCCGAAACAGCCGCTGCTCGAGATCCGCGAGCTCCATGCTCGGGTCGAAGCCCGCGAGATCCTGCGCGGTCTCACCCTGACCGTCTATCCCGGCGAGGTGCACGCCATCATGGGGCCGAACGGCTCCGGCAAGAGCACCCTCGCGCACGTCCTCGCCGGCCGCGAGGGCTACGAAGTCACCAGCGGCGAGGTGCTCTACCAGGGCAAAGATCTGCTGGCGATGTCGCCCGAGCAGCGCGCCTGCGAAGGTATCTTCCTCGCCTTCCAGTACCCCGTCGAAATCCCCGGCGTCGGCAACAACTACTTCCTGCGCACCGCCCTCAACGCCGTGCGCCGGTACCGCGGCCTCGAGCCGATCGATGCGATGGATTTCATCGCCCTGCTGCGCAGCAAGCTCAAGATGGTCGACATGGACGAGAACTTCATGAAGCGCGCGGTCAACGAGGGCTTCTCCGGCGGTGAGAAGAAGCGCAACGAGATTCTGCAGATGGCGGTGCTCGAGCCGACGCTGGCGGTGCTCGACGAGACCGACTCGGGTCTCGACATCGATGCCCTGCGCGTGGTTGCCGACGGCGTCAATCACCTGCGCAACGAGGCTCATTCGGTGATCGCGGTGACGCACTACCAGCGTTTGCTCAACTATCTCGTGCCCGACGCGGTGCACGTCCTGGTCAACGGCCGCATCGCTCGCTCCGGCGACAAGCAACTGGCCCTGGAGCTCGAAGCCAAAGGCTATGTCGAGTTCGAGGACGCGCTCAGTGCCGCCTGACCGCATGACTCCGATCGAACGTTTCACCCGCGACTTCCGCGCCGGCGATAGCGGCAGCTCGCCGCCTTGGCTCAGCGGCCGGCGCGAGGACGCGCTGTCGCGCTTCTCCGCCACCGGTTTCCCGACGACGCGCTGGGAGGAGTGGAAGTACACCGATCTCGGCAAGCTGGCGAAGACCGACCTCGCAGCTGTGACCGCCGCCGAACCCGCCGCCGGCCGCGCGTTGCTCGCCAGCGCGAGCTTGCCCGACGGCCCACAGATGGTGTTCATCCACGGCATCTACGCCCCCGAGCTCTCGCGCGACGGGGGCGATGCAGGGGTAGAGATCCTCTCGCTGCGACAGGCGCTCGAGCGCATGCCCGAGCGGATCGAGAGCCACCTCGGCAAACTGACCGCGGCGGCCGACGATCCGCTGGTCGCGCTCAATACCGCGATGGCACGCGACGGCGCGGTGCTGCACCTGCGCCGCGATGCCGTGCTGTCGCAGCCGATCCAGCTGCTGTTCCTGTCGCCCTCGACACCCGGCGCCGTCGCCTCGCATCCTTATGTGCTGGTGATCGCCGAGGAGGGTTCGTCGGCGACGATCCTCGAGACCTACGCCGGCGACACCGACGGCACCTACTTGACCAATGCCGTCACCGAAGTGTTCGCCGCCGCCAACTCACAGCTGCGCCACTACCGCGTCCAGCGCGAGGGCGAAGGCGGTTTTCACATCGGCACGCTGCAGGCCCACCAGCAGCGTGACAGCAGTCTGACCTCGGTCGCCGTTTCTCTCGGCGGTCGTCTCGCCCGCACCAGCGTGCAGACGATCCTCGACGGACCGGGCAGCGCCTGCACTCTCGACGGCCTCTACCTCGGCAATCGCGAGCAGCATCTCGACCACCGCACTACCATCGACCATCGCCAGCCGCACAGCACCAGTCGCGAGCTCTACAAAGGCATCCTCGATGGCCATGCCACCGGGGTGTTCAATGGCAAGGTTTACGTCCGCCCGCACGCGCTCAAGAGCGATGCGCAGCAGATGAACAAGAACCTCCTGCTCTCCGACGATGCCGAGGTCGACACCAAGCCGCAGCTGGAAATTTTCGCCGACGACGTCAAATGCAGCCACGGCGCGACCATCGGCCGGCTCGACGAAGATGCCCTCTTCTATCTGCGCGCCCGCGGCGTCGACAGCGCCACCGCGCGCAACCTGCTGATCTACGCCTTCGCCAACGAGATGGTGGGCAGGATCGCGGTCGCACCGGTGCGGGCTCAGCTCGAAGCGCTGTTGGAAGCGCGCTTCCGCTTGCCGGGCGCGGCGGAGAAGAATTGATCATGCGTACCGCCGAAAAGCTTTCCTTGGTCGAGCCGGCGCCGCGCTTCGACGTCGAGCGCATCCGCCGGGACTTCCCGATCCTGCACCGCCAGGTGCACGGTCATCCGCTGGTCTACCTCGACAACGCTGCCTCGGCGCAGAAGCCGAAAGCGGTGATCGACGCGATGGCTCGCTTCGATGCCGAGAGCTACTCCAATGTCCACCGCGGCGTGCACTTTCTCAGTGAAACCGCGACCTCGGCCTTCGAAGCGGCGCGTCAACGGATCCGCTCCTTTATCAATGCCGCCGAGACCCGTGAGATCATCTTGGTGCGCGGCACCACCGAAGCGATCAATCTGGTCGCCTACAGCTACGGCGGCAGCTCGCTCAACTTCGGCGACGAGGTGTTGATCACCGCGCTCGAGCATCACGCCAACATCGTTCCCTGGCAGATCCTCTGCCAGCAGCGCGGTGCGGCGCTGCGCGTCGTGCCGATCAACGATCAGGGGGAAGTCTGCTTGGACGAATACCGGCGGCTGATCGGCCCGCGTACCCGCATCGTCGCCCTGGCGCACGTCTCCAATGCCCTCGGCACGATCAACCCGCTGCCCGAGATGATCGCCATCGCGCACAGCCACGGCGTCCCGGTGCTCGTCGACGGGGCGCAGGCGGCGCCGCACATTCCGATCGATGTCCAAGCACTCGATTGCGACTTCTACGCCTTTTCGTCGCACAAGGTGTACGGCCCGACCGGCATCGGCGTGCTCTACGGCAAGGCCGCGCTGCTGGAGAAGATGCCGCCCTACCAGGGCGGCGGCGAGATGATCGCGACGGTCACCTTCGAGAAGACCTTCTACAAGGAGATCCCCCACAAGTTCGAGGCCGGTACGCCGCACATCACCGGCGCGGTCGGCTTGGACGCGGCCCTGGCGTATCTCGAAGAGGTCGGCATCGAAGCCGCCGGAGCCTACGAGCACGAGCTGCTCGAATACGGCACCGCGCTGCTGGCAGAGATCCCCGAGGTGCGTATGATCGGCACCGCGCAGCAGAAGACCGGCGTGCTGTCGTTCGTCATCGAGGGCATCCACGCCCACGACGTCGGCACCATCCTCGACCGCTCCGGCATCGCCGTCCGCGTCGGCCATCACTGCGCTCAGCCGGTGATGCAACGATTCAAGGTGCCCGCCACCGCTCGCGCCTCGCTGGCGTTCTACAACACCCGCGCCGAGCTCGATGCTCTGGCTGCGGGCATCCGGCAGGTGATCGAGGTGTTCCGGTGAGCTCCGAGCTGCGCGATCTCTACCAGGAGATCATCGTCGACCACAGCAAGCGGCCGCGCAATTTCCGCCCCCAGCAGCCGCCGGCATCCTCGGTCGAGGGCTTCAATCCGCTCTGCGGCGACCGCGTCACCGTCTATGTCACCGTCGACGGAGACACCGTGCGCGACGTATCTTTCGAGGGCTCCGGCTGCGCCATCTCGACCGCCTCGGCATCGGTGATGACCGAGACCATCAAAGGCAAGAGTCGAGCCGAGGCCAAGCGCCTGTTCGATTCCTTCCACGCCTTGGTGACCAAAGGCCTCGAAGGCGCGCCCGTCGATCTCGGCAAGCTCGCCGCCTTCTCCGGGGTCAGCGAATTCCCCAGCCGCGTCAAATGCGCCGTGCTCGCCTGGCATACGCTCGATGCCGCCCTGCGCGGCGAGGACGAGCGGGTCAGCACCGAATAGCTTCGAGGATAGCCACATGCGGTACGAAGAGACCACCATCACACGCGACGTCGAGTTGATCCAGATTCCCGACGGCACCCGGGTGACCATTCCCGGTGGCACCGAAGCCGTGATCACTCAGTCTCTCGGCGACACCTACACGTTGCAGCTGCCGACGATGGGCGGCTTGTACCGCTTGGCGGGCAAGGACGCCGATGCCATCGGCAAGCCCTTGCCGCTCAGTGCGGAAGACAGCGCCGCAGCGGAGAGCGGTCCGCTCGACGAAAAGCCGCTGTGGGACGCGCTGCGGCTGGTCTACGACCCCGAGATCCCGGTCAATGTCGTCGAGCTCGGCCTGATCTACGATCTGCAGATCGAGCGCACCGAAGACGGTCGCAACCGGGTCGTGGTCAAGATGACACTGACCGCGCCCGGCTGTGGCATGGGACCGGTGATCGCCTCCGACGCCAAAGATCGCCTCGAAGCGGTGCCGGGAGTGTCCGAGGCCGACGTCGAGGTCGTCTTCGATCCGCCGTGGAATCAGGCGATGATGTCGGAAGCGGCCAAGCTCGAGCTGGGAATGTACTGATCCCGCTCGCGCATGCCGGTAACCACCAAGCTCTTCTGCCCCGAGTGCGACGCCGAGCTGATCCGCCGTCCCGCCGGCCGCTGTCCCAACTGCGGCGAGGATGTTCGCGATCACGTCCTGCAGGCGCGAGCCCGCGAAAAGCGCATCGAACAGATCGTCGCAGTGGTCAGCACGCTGTTGGTCCTGGCGGTGTCCCTCTTCGTCGGCGGCTGCAGCATCGTCGAAGGCATCACCGCCTACGCCATAGCCGGCGCCGCGATGTGGGCCTTCGCGAAACGCACCATGACTTAGCCGGGAGGGAAATCGCGCGGTTCGATTTTCGTGTCCTTCGTGTCCTTCGTGTTAAAAGACCGGCGCTCCATCAAATCACGACAACTCGCCAGAAGCCCCGCGATGGTTGATCCAAAGTTCTTCGCCGCGACCCCTGAATCGATCGGCATCGACAGCGAGCGGCTCGAGCAACTGTTCGCTCGTGCCGAGCGCGACGTATCCGCCGGCCGACTGCCCAGCGCTCAGATCGCCGTCGCTCGCGAGGGCAAGCTGGCCGGCTTGCGCACATTCGGTACGGCCAGGTGCGGCGGCTGTGAGTTGCCGGCCACCGACCACACCCTCTACTGCATCTACTCCGCAACCAAAGGCCTGATCGCGGCGGCGGTGTGGCTGCTTATCGAGAACGATGCGCTGCGCCTCGACGAGAGAGCCGCCAGCATCGTCCCGGAGATGGCGACCAACGGCAAGGATGCCGTCACCGTCACCCACCTGCTGACCCACGTCGCC
>DASPMH010000662.1:0-5226 GCA_035627175.1 Terriglobales bacterium
GTCGGAGTGTCTGTCACAGTCGAGCTCGGGCTCGGCGATGGCGTGATCGTCGCCGTCGGCACATCCGTCGCTGTCGCCGTCGACAGCGGGGTCGGGCTCGGACCTTGACGGTCGGCCGCCCCCTCGCGGATCCAACGGCGAATCAGCTCGATGTCTTGTTCCGACAGCGGCGGCCGGCTGAGCGGCATGCGCGCGCCAAAGCCCCCGCTGATCGGCAACAGCTTGTGCACCAGAAAGCTGCGCTCGAGATCGAAGGGGACAGCGCGCTGCCAGCCGGCATTGGCAGCGGCGACGTTCTCCGTAGCGACACCGACGAGTTGGCGCCAAGCGAGCCCCGGCTCGAGCACCAGCGAGCCGCCGGCATCGCCGGCGTTGTGGCAGCCCGCGCCGAGACAGTTGGGCGTGAAGATCTGCTGCTCGAGCTGAGCGATGGTCACCGCGCCGCCGGCGGGCGTTGGCCCCGGCGTCACCGCCCCATCGCTCGTGCTCGGGCCGTCGCCGGCGCAGCCGGCGAGAGCGGCCGCGGCGGCGATGACGAGAACGAGCCGCACTGCGGTTACTGGCCTTTGATTTCGCTGACCAGGATGCTGTTGACGCCGCCTTTGACGAATTTTTTGCCCTTCACCTCGGCCTTGTCTCCGGCGAGGCCCTTGGCTTTCTCGTAAGGCTCGGCGTTGTTGTGGTCTTCGAGGAGGAGATAGACCTCGCCGCCCTCTGCGAGCACGCCGATCGGCAGGCCGCGTTTGGCGCATTGCTGCGCGCAGCTACGGTGCGAGCGGCCCTTGAGATCGTGAGAGAGGTAACAAGAGAGATCGAGGATTTCGCCGGTGACGGTGATCGCGTCCTGCCCGAAGGCCTGCGCCCGCAACACTGCCAACAACAGCGCCCCGGCCATCCAGAGCGAGAAAAGTGGTTTCATTCTTTTTGCTTTCGAGCTCCGCACAAACGTAATAGGAGCCCGGTAGTATGCGGCGCTGCCGCGCAATGTCAATTTGCTTCCGCAAAGATGCTTTCCGTTGAGCCGCTAAATCGACCGCTCGGCCACAAATCGATGAGTGACGAACCTGCTGTTGCTACTGCTGCCCTCCCGCCGTTGCCGCGGGACAGCTGGACGATGGATGTAGGTCTCGATCAACGCGTGTCGCTGCGCCAGCAGCTGATTTTCCTCTATGGCACCGGTACTGCGGTCGGCCTGTATCTCGCCCTGATCCACCTCTACATCTGGCGCTCCTGGCGGCCCTTTTTCGTCTTTCTGATCGGTGCGCTGCTGTTTTCCACCGCCGCCCTCGGTTTGTGGCGCTGGGTCTTTCCTCGTATCGGCCCGAAGGCCAACGGCGCGATTCGCGTTGCCGGGCACGTCATCGCCTGTCTGCTGACCTTTGGCTTGTTGTCGCTGCTGGTCACCGAGGTCGATGCCTGGTTCCGCGACGGCGGCTCGGTGCTCAAGCCTTATCGCGGCGGCGATCGCACCATCACCATACCCGCCGACGCAATCCGTTGGGCGCCGGTGGCGTACTCGCTGATCCCGATCGCGCCGACGGTGCTGCTGGTGGTCGTCGGCTACCACCTCTATTGGTTGCGGTTCCAGATGATGCAGGCGCGCCAGCGCGAGCTGCGCGAGCTGGCGGTATCGGCTCAGCTCGCCGCCTTGCGGGCGCAGGTCAATCCCCACTTCTTCTTCAACAGCCTCAACTCGATCGCCCAGCTGATCGCCACCGATCCCGAGAAAGCGGAGGCTTGTGTCGAGCGTCTCGCCGAGATCTTCCGCTACATGCTCAAGCGCAGCGACAACGAGTTGGTGTCGCTCGCCGACGAGCTCGAGATCGCCGAGGCGTATCTGCACATCGAGAAAGCCCGCTTCGGCGCCAATCTTCGCGTCGAGGAGAAGGTCGACGATCAGGCTCGCGGCGTGGTCCTTCCCGGCTTGATTCTGCAGCCCCTGGTCGAGAACGCCGTCAAGCACGGCATCTCGCAGAAGATCGGCGGTGGCTCGGTGATCATCGAGGCCGCGCTCGACCACGGCGATTTGCGCCTGAGCGTCGCCGACACCGGCGTCGGCATGCGCGCCCGCGACACGGTATTCGAGCGCGGCGTCGGCTTGCGTAGCGTCCGCGACCGTCTGGTGCGGCTCTACGGGCCGCGCTATGCGCCGACGATCAGCTCGAGCGACGGCGAGGGGACGCGCGTCACCGTACGGGTGCCGCTCTCTCAACCGACTCGTCACGCCGCATGATCCGCGCTCTGGTCGTCGACGACGAGAAGCTCGCGCGCGAACGGCTGCTGTCGTTTCTGCGCAAATTCGACGACGTCGAGGTCGTCGGCGAGGCCGCCAACGGCGTCGAAGCGGTCGAGCGTATCGGTGCCGCGCAGCCGGACGTCGTCTTCCTCGACGTGCAGATGCCCGGCATGGACGGCTTCGCCGTGCTCAAGGCGCTCAAGCACGCGCCGCACGTGGTCTTCGCCACCGCCTACGACGAGTACGCCATCAAAGCTTTCGAAGTGCATGCCGCCGACTATCTGCTCAAGCCGATCTCGCGGGCGCGTCTGGAAGAAGCCTTGCGGCGGCTGCGCCTGCGCCTGCACGGCAACGCTCCGGCGCTGGAGATCGACCAGCTCGTCAAGCGGCTCGAGGCGCGCGAACGGCGCTACCTCAGCCATGTCCCGGTACACCGCGGCCGCAACATCCTGGTGGTGCCGGCGCAGCAGATCTTGTGGTTCGAGGTTGAGTATCGCCTGGTCTATGCCCACGTCGACGGCGATCGCTACATGACCAACTTCACGCTCAAGGAGCTCGAAGATCGGCTCGATCCCAAGATGTTCTTCCGGGCTCACAAATCGCGCCTGGTCAATCTCGAGCACGTGCGCGCCATCGTTCCGTGGTTCGCCGGCCGCTTCAAGCTGATGATGCGCGACAAGACCGGCTCGGAGGTCGAGCTCAGCCGCTCGCAAGCCCGCGAGCTGCGCGAGCGGATGCATTGGTAAATTGCCTGACACCCTCTCCTTTCCAAATCCCCGCGTCTCTGGCGCTGCCCTGAGAAAGTTTGGGAAAGGGGGCACCTACCCCTCCTTTCTAAGGAGGGGGCAAGGGGGAGGTTGCAAAGTTCGTTAGTTGCAATGGCCTAGTTGCCAAGCTAGGTGGGGCCGCGTTCTGCAATCCCTTCAGGAGCTTACCTAATGATGCTTCGTCCGATCACCGCCGCCCTGGCGCTCTCCTTGCTTATCGCTGCCGCCGCGCCGGCGGCTGCGACCACTCCCGCTTGTGCCGGTTCGTGCAATAGCGACGACGAGGTCACCGTCGACGAGATCCTGACCATGGTCAATATCGCCCTCGGAGCCGCCAGCGCGGATCAGTGCGCCGATGGCGATGTCGACGCCTCCGGCGGCATCACTGTCGATGAGATCCTGATTGCGATCAACAACGCTCTCGAAGGCTGCGGTCTGCCGACCGGCGATCTCGGCACTCGCCGCTTCGAGCTCGATCCCCAGCGCAGCTCGCTCAAAGCGGTGCTGGCTCCCGGCTTCGAGCTGACTCTCGGCACCTTCCGCGGCCAGACCAATGGCCAAGAGACGGCTCCTTTCCTCAGCTTGCAAGCCGGCACGCCCGATCCCGAGACCGGCTTGGCCTCGGTCAGCGTCACCGAATCTTCCGAATACTTCTACGCCGGAGCTCAGATCGCCGGCATCGTCTTTTGCCTCAAGCCGATCCTGCCCGCAGCCAACGCCGGCGTGATCGACTGCGACGGCGGTCTCGACTTCAGCATCGCCACCTTGGTCGATCACGTCGTCGGCCAGGTCGGCCAGGACGGTTTCGACATCGCCGCTTGCGTCGCAGCCAACGGCGAGATCGAGGGTCCCAATCAGATCTGCGCTGCCGGCTTGTCCGGCGCCGAATGCTTCGTCAATGCCGATTGCGACACCACCACCGGCTCGGGCGACGGCTTGTGCGGCCTCGCCACCGGGCTGTGCTCGAGCGGCGGTCTCTTCGGCGACTCGCGGCCGTGCAACAGCGAGGATGATTGCGAGGGCACCGAGACCTGCCGCCCGGTGAGGTGCACCGCCGGCAAGGAAGGCGAGCCTTGCCGCAACGCCGGCGACTGCGACACCGAAGGGATGGAGGACGGTCTCTGCGGCGTGCAGGCGCCTCACCCCGGAGCCTGCAACGGTCCGCTGTCGATCAATCAGATCGGCGGCGACAGCGGCGCTGGCGCGACCATCATCGCGCCTCAGCCGAGCCTCGGCCTTAGCGGCCTGCCGGCGGAGCTCAGCATCGAGTCGGCGCTGCCCTGCGGTGATGAAGGTCCGGGGCAGCCTCAGCCGTTCGCCATGACCACCGGCATCGCCCGCACCTCGATCCTCAACTTCAGCGGCGACGCCCAGGACCTGGTCTTCGAACAGAGCGGCGAGAACCTCAGCTGCTCGAACTGGGAGAACGGCACCGGCGGGCGCTTCGTCCTCGGCTTCCCGACGCTCCACCTCAATCCGATGAGCGGCGGCGATCTGGTGGTCGGCTTCACCTTCCAGGGCAAATAACCGGCGCGGGAGGTACGGCGTGCGGCTAGCAACAACAGCCAACAAGAGCGCTGCTCGTCGTCTGCGCGGCTCGCTGGTCGCGGCCGCGCTCGGATTGTCGCTGAGCCTCGCGCCCGCCCTCGCATCCGCCGGCCCATCTTCGCCGCGCGGCGACGTCAACTGCGATCAATCGGTCGACGTCGCCGACCTGCTGGCGATCATCGACGTCGTCTTCGGCGGAGCGGATCCGTGCGGCGGCGCCGATGTCAACGGCGATGGCGAGGTCTCGGTCGTCGATGTCATTGCGCTGCAGTTGCTGTTGCTGCAGGGGCCGCCAACGCCGACGGCGATCTCTGCAACCGAGACGGCCACGCCGCCGGAAAGCTCGCCGACGGCGACGCTGGCAGTCACAGCCAGTCCTGGCGTTAGCACCCCGACGCGGACCACCACGCCGAGCATAACCCACACTCTTCACGTGCCGCGAACTCCGACCAGAACTCCCATTCCGTCGTCGACGCCCACGTTTACGGGGACAGCGACCGACGTGCGAACCCAGTCATTTACGCCCACCCCCACGCCCACGTCGACGCCGACGATGACCACCACCGGCTCGCAACCGCCGACGTTCAATCCGACGCGAACCGCGACCCCGAGCACCACTCCCTCGTCGACACGCACCGGCACGCGCACGCCGACGCCGTCGGTCACTCGCACCTT
>DASPMH010000663.1:0-11705 GCA_035627175.1 Terriglobales bacterium
CGCCGGCAGATGCGCGTCGCGGATCCGCTCGGGCTTGCCGGCCGGGTGGAGCGGGTAGCCGAGGAAGACCAGGCCGTCGATCGCCTCACCGGCGCCGGCTAGGTGCGAGGCCATCCGGCCGCCCATCGACTTGCCGCCGATCACCAGCTTTCCCTGTACCCACCCCGTGTCCCGCCCATGGGCCAGCACGGCGCGATAGCTGCCCTCCAATACCTTGGCCGCATCGGGCAGCTTGCGGCCGCGCTCCTTGTACGGGAAATTGAAGCGCAACACGGCAAATCCGCGCTTTGCCAAGCCCGCTTGGACCGCCACCAGCAGCGGATTGCTCATGTCGTTGCCGGCGCCATGCGCCAGCACGACCGTCACCGGCGCAGCGCCGGACGGCGGTTCGAGGAGATCCGCGGAGAGCGACAGCTCTCCGAAAGGAATGCGCAGCGCGGTCACACTACCTGCGGCCGGATGCGGCAATCGCCGTTGACCAGACCACCCGGCTGAATCAGCAGGCAGCGCGCTTCGACCCGCCCGTAGATGCGCCCGCTCGCCGCAACCTCGACGCGCTGATCGACGCAGATGTCGCCGTGGACCTCGCCTTCGACGATCAGCTCGAGCGCCCGCACGCCGCCGTCGACGAATCCCTGCCGCCCGATCAGCAACAGATCGCTCGCGCTCACCTCGCCTTTCAGCTTGCCGTCCAGACGAGTCGGCACATTGAAGCTGAGCTTGCCGGTCACTTGCGCGTCGGGCCCGAGTGACGTGCGCAGCACCGGTGCCGCCGCCGCCGCGGCGGGTTCCGGCTCCGCCGGCTGAGCTGGCGGCGCCGCGACCGGCGCTGGCACCTCTTGTTTCTTGCGAAAGATCACCTCACCACTCCTCCCTCGACGCCGACCTCGATCGGAAACACGTGACACGCAACTCGATGCACCGGCATCCCCGCCAGCGCCGGTACCTGCTCGCGGCAGCGGCCTTCGGCGAAGTGACAGCGCGGATGAAAGCGGCAGCCCGGCGGCGGCGCGATCGGGCTCGGCACTTCTCCCGACAACGGCAGGCGTTCGCGCCGCGCCCCGCTCTCGACCATCGGCACCGCGGACAGCAGCACCCGAGTGTACGGGTGGTGCGGCTCTCGGAAGAGAACCTCGCTGTCTGCCAGCTCTACGATTTTCCCTAGATACATGATCGCGACGCGCCGGCTGATATGTTCCACGACCCGCAGGTCGTGCGCAATGAAGAGGTAGGCCAAGCCGAGCTCGGCCTGGAGATCCTGCATCAAGTTGAGGATCTGGGCCTGGACCGATACATCGAGCGCCGACACCGGCTCGTCGGCGATGATCAGCCGCGGCCGCAGCGCCAGCGCCCGAGCGATGCCGATGCGCTGGCGCTGCCCGCCGCTGAACTCGTGCGGGTAGCGATCATAGGCGTCGGGGCGCAAACCGACCCGCTCCAGCACCTCCATCACCCGCCGCCGCAACTCACCGCCGCTGGCAAGGCCGTGGATGGTCAGCCCCTCGCCGACTATCGCACCGACGCGCTGCCGCGGGTTGAGCGAAGCGAAGGGATCCTGGAACACCACCTGAATCTGTTGCCGCAACGAGCGCAGCGCCTTGCCGGAGAGTTTCAGCAGGTCCTCGCCGGCAAAGCGGATCTCCCCCGACGTCGGCTCGAGCAGGCGCAAGATCAGCCGCCCGAGCGTCGACTTGCCGCAACCCGACTCACCTACCAGTCCGAGCGTTTCCCCTTGATGGACATCGAGGTCGACACCGTCGACGGCATGAACCACACCTTCGGCACCGCGACCGAACAACGGCTGCGAGAGCTGGAAGTGCTTGCGCAGCCGGCGCACCTCGAGCAATGCGCTCATTGGGTCAGGCCTGCAGGATAGCCGCCGGCGGCACGCACCAGCCGAATGCAGGCGGCGCGATGATCGGCGGCGAGCTCCTCCAGCCGGGGATCGACCTCGGCGCAGGCAGCGATCGCATCGGGGCAACGGTCGCGGAAACGGCACCCGCTCGGCAGTCGGGTGATCTCCGGCACGATGCCGGCGATCGGCTGCAGACGCTCGCGCCCCGCCGCCGTCACCCGCGGCAGCGAACCGAGCAAGCCACGGGTGTACGGATGCAACGGCAGGTTGAGCACCGCCCGGGCCGGGCCGGACTCGATGATCCGCCCCGCATACATCACCGCCACCGTGTCGGCCCGCTCGGCGACGATACCGAGGTCATGAGTCACCAGCAGCAAGGCCATGCCGGTCTCGCGCTGCAGTTGTTGGAGCAGATCGAGAATCTGCGCCTGCACCGTCACGTCGAGCGCCGTAGTCGGCTCGTCGGCGATCAACAGCTTCGGCCGGCAGGCCAAGGCCATGGCGATCATCGCCCGCTGGCGCATGCCGCCGCTGAGCTGGTGTGGATAGCTATGAACGCGATTTTCCGGCTCCGAGATTTCGACGCGGCGCAGCAGCTCGATCGCCTGCTGCCGCGCCTCGGCTCGGCTGGCGCCGCGATGCAATCGCAGCACCTCGCCGATCTGATTGCCGATAGTGAACAGCGGGTTCAGCGCGGTCATCGGCTCCTGAAAGATCATCGCGATCTGATCGCCGCGGATCGCACGCAGCTCGCTGACACTCAGCGTCGCCAGATCGCGTCCGGCGAACAGGATTCGCCCGCCGGCGATGCGGCCCGCCGGCGGCAGCAAGCGTAGGATCGACAAAGCGGTAGCCGTCTTGCCGCAGCCGGACTCGCCGACCAAGCCGAGGGTGTGGCCCTCGTCGAGCTGCAGCGAGATGCCGTCGACGGCGAACGCCTCTCCGCTCGCCGTCGCAAAGCTGGTGCGCAGCTCTTCGATTTGCAGGAGCATTCGGGTCCATGTAGCAGAAGCACCGCGCCGGCGCAGCGCGCCGCGCACACGGGGCTAGCGAGAAGGGATAGAGTGGCAGCAGAGGGGCACAGCACAGGCAGTACCTCGTCCGCCGGGCAAGGGTCCTGGATCGACCGGCTACGCCTGCTGTTGCTACTGCCGGCGGTGCCGGTAGCGGTGATCGCCTACCGCCATCACCTCCAGCCAGGGCCTTTGCCGTGGTGGCAGTGGCTCGTCGAAATGGCGGTGGCGGCGGCGCTGACGGTGATCGCCATCGGCGGGTCGGCGCCGCTACCGAGCGAGAGCGCGCTGCGGCGGTGGCTGCGCCGGGCCTGTCTGCCGCTGGCGCTGATCAGTCTGGCGGTGGCGATCCGCAGCGCAGGGACTCTCGGCGCGGAACTCTCGACCGCAGTGTGGCTGGTGCTGGCGCTGCTACTGTTCCTGCTCTCGCGAGCCCATCCCTTCACCGCCGAGTCGCTCGCCTGCGTACTCGATGCCGATTTCAACCCGCGCTCTCCGATCGCACTCGAAGATCCACGCTGTAGCGTGCGCTCTCCGAGTGCACTTGGACCACCGGGATCTGAGATTCCCCTCGATTCTGCCGCGGAGGCGCGCTCGGAGAGCGCGCGCTACAGCTCGAGCGGCAGTCGGCCGGCGCGACGAAGCTTGGTCGCAATGTTCGCAGCGCTGGTGCTGGTCGCGGCGGCGATGTTCGTCAACGACAGCCAGCGCCTCGCCGCACTGTGGTTATGGCTGTTTGGGCTGGCGACGCTGATGGTGGCGGCGTGGCATGGCGACCGGATGGCGCTGTCGCCTCCCGGTGGGTGCGCTCGGAGAGCCCACGCTACCGTTTGTCCGCAGAAGTGGTTCGATCCACCGGCAGGCTGGCAGTGGTTCTTGCTGCTGTTGGTGATGCTGGTGGCGGTGCTCTACCGCTTCCCCGGGATTGCCGCTGTGCCGGTGCTGATCGATGCCGATGAAGGCAGGCATGGCGCCTCGGCGGTGCGGATGTGGCGGGAAGGCACCCCCGACTTCTTCGCCTTCGGCTGGAACAGCTTTCCCAACCTGGCCTATCTCGCCGAGTACGCGCTGATCCCCGTGGTCGGGCAGAGCTACGTCGCCTTGCGGCTGTCGGCCGCAGTCTTCGGCACGGCGAGCGTCCTGTTCACTTTCTTCTGGGTCCGGCGCTGGTGGGGCGCGATCGCCAGCTTGCTGGCGGCGCTGATGGTCGCGATCAACCAGGAGCACCTCTACTGGAGCCGCGTCGGCTTCAACAACATCCACTCCGCGCTGGTGGCGGTAGTGCTGATGTGGAGTTTCGCCCGGGTGCTGCAGCGCGGCCGCTGGCGAGACTACGTGATGCTCGGCTATGCCGCCGGCGCCGGCTTCTACACCTACCATGCCGCCAAGCTCTTCCCGGCGCTGCTCCTGGTGCCGTGTCTGGTGCTGGTGATCGGCCTGCCGGCCTTGGTGCGGCGCCACCTGGCCGGTGGGCTGGTCGCGGTTTACGCTCTGGTGCTGCTGGTCGCCCCGCAAGGGACGTGGATCTACCGCAACTGGGAGATGTTCCAGCGCGATACGATGAACCGCTTCGACGTGCACCTGATGGTCGAGGCGCACGAGCGCGGCAATTTCGAGGAGGTCCGGCGACACCTGTACACGCATGTCGCCGACTCGCTGTTCGTCTTCCTGAGCGTGCCCCACAAGCTATCGCTGTTCGAGATCTGGGTCGGTGTGCCGCTGCTGCTCGGCTTTGCCTGGATGCTGTGGCACTGGCGCGACCCACGCCACCTGGCGGTGCTCGCCTGGATTGCCGGGCAACTGGTGATCGGGAGCATGCTGACGGCCTTCCCACCGAACAAGCCCCGCCTGGTAGGAATGATCCCGATCGCTTGCGTCGTACCGGCCGTGCTGATCGCCGAGATTTGGCGCCGCATCCGCCTGGCCTGGGGTGATGTCGGTGGGGCCGCCGCCACCGTCGCCGTTGTCGTCTGGCTCGGAGGCGCAGCCTACAGCAACTGGTACACCCAGTTCGTCCACATGGCCTGGCTGCAGAGCGCCGACGCGCAGAGCTTCCTGCTGCGCAAGATCACCGAGGTGCCGCGGCCGGCGATCGTCTACACCATCGGTGCGGAAGCGACCCTCGGCCCCCGCCATGCTTTACGCGACGCGGTGATGGAGCAGCCGCGCGATCTGACCTTGGTCAACCTCGCCAGCGATGCCGACGCCGTGCCGCTGCCGCCGCATCCTTCCGGCAATGCCTTGATCTTCGTCACCCGTCATCAGGCCGAGCTGGCGCCACTGATCCGCTACTATTACCCGCAAGCGCTCGAGGAGGTGGTACGCAGCACCGATGGTGCCGACCTGCTGTACTGCTTCACCATCAACTCCGCCGACCTGGTGCGGGTCCGTTCGCTGCAGGGTAGCTTCCGCGACGCCAGCGGCCGGCAGTGGAGCGAAACGCTGCCGATCGAGCACGACATGGCCGTGCTCGGCGGGCCGTCGCAAGCAGTCTACCCGGTCGAGGTCCGTTGGGTCGGACAAGTATGGCTGGTGAATCCCGGTCGCTACTCGTTCGAAGTCGACCGCGGCCAGCTGAGCGTCGGCTGGCCGGGCTGGCTCGACCAGGCCGCACCGGCGGCGACGCGAGCGGAAGATCAATGGGCCGCCGGCTGGCAGCCGATCCGCATTGCAGCAACACTGACCTCACCACAAGAGAAAGTCGCGATCACGTGGGGCAAGGCACCGGAGCACAACATGCAGCCCCTGCCGCGGCAGCACCTCAACAGCCACGCCCTGCCGGTAGCCTTGCTCGGCCGATACTACGAGCCCGGCTTCGAAGTGCCGTCCGACCGCCTGATCCGCGAGCAGCTGCACAGCGCCGTCAGCTTTCAATGGCAACTGATCGACGACGACGATCCGCCTTTGTGGTTTCTGCCGACCGGCAGCCGAGCCGAATGGCGCGGGCGGGTCGAGGTCGACCTGCCGCACCAGCCGCTGCAGCTGATCGCCTCGATCCCAACGGAGGTGCTGATCGATGGCGAGGTAGTTTTGGCGAGCGATGGCAAGGAAGGTCCGCCGCGGATCGCCGTGCTCGAGGGCGCGCCGGGATGGCGTGAGATCGAAGTGCGGGCGGTGCGGCCGACGCACGCGAGCAGCCAGCACTGGCAGCTGCGCCTCCTTTGGGGCACACCGGGTGGCGGCTGGACCGGCAAGGCGCGGTACAGTCCGTCGATGCCCCCAGCCGTTCAAACAGAATAGGGGTAGTTGAGGCAGGCGCGGCGGTGAAGCATTCTGCCTCGCCGGCGTCTTAGCCCCAGCCTGCCAGCGCCCCCGTTGCCCAAAGGAGACCCGATGGCCGAACAAAACAAGCCGCAGCCACCGCAACAGCAGATCTCGATCCAGATGGACCCGCAGACGGCCCCGGGCGTCTACTCGAACCTGATGATGATCAGCCATCGCAAAGAGGAGTTCGTCCTCGACTTCCTCTTCGTCCAGCCGCAGCGCGGTCCGGACGGTCAGTCGGTCGCCAATCTGCGCTCTCGCATCATCACCTCCCCCGAGCACATGAAGCGCATTCTCAAGGCGATTCAGGAAAACATCAGCCGCTACGAGCGCACTTTCGGGGTGATCGAGGAAGCGACGGACATGCCGAAGGTGGCCCACTGAAGCTCGACGAAGGACCGGCGCGCGGGCTGACCTGGCTTGCCGCGCTGGCGCTGCTGATCGCCACCGGGGTCGGAGTGTGGATCGTGGTCCGCAGCACCGATTCGATCGAACGGCTGCAGCGCATGGCCCAGATGACGCTGCCCAATGGCGCGACGCTGGTGCGCCAGTTGCCGATTCCGGCGCCGCGCCGGCGGCAGTTCGAGATTGCCTCGCAGCCATTGACCGGCGAGCACGCGCCATGGGCTGCCGAGGCGAGCGGCAACGTCTCGGCGTCCTATGCACCGGCCTCTCGCGAGCCCGTCGCTGCCGAGGTCGAGATCAGCGAAGAGGAGTCGCCACCCGTCTCGCCGGAGACCGCTCAACTCGCCGCCGCCGCGATCGATGCGGTCGCCGCCGGCGATCATGCCACCGCGGTCGATTTGCTGCGACAAGCTTTGCTCGACGCGCCACACCATCCGCTGCTGAAGCGCAATCTTCAGATGACGCTGCTCAATTGGGCGACCGCCGAGCTCAATGCCGATCAGCCCGAGAACGCGCTGGTGCACCTCGAGCAAGCCGACGCCCTCGGCAATCACCACGCCGTGCTGCGCGCTCTCGGTGCGGCCTATCTGCGCATCGGCCGCCATGCCGACGCGGCCAACGTGCTCGAAACGGCCGTCGACCTCGCTCCCAGCGATGGCCAATCGCTCTTCTTTCTGTCGCAGGCATTGACCGAGCTCGATCGCCGCGCCGAAGCTCTCGACCTGCTGATGCGGGCCCAGGAGGCGGGCATGCGCGGCGCCGTCGTCGATCGGCTCGCGGCGCGACTCAGCCGCGAAGTCGATACCGAATGGGACTACATCCGCAGCGCGTCGCCGCATTTCGACATCGACTACCACGAAGGCACCGACGCCGATGTCGTCTACGATGTCGCCGCGGCGCTCGAGGACGCCTACACCTTCGTCGGCGCACGGCTCGATCATTATCCCGAGCGGCGCACCCGCGCCGTGCTCTATCCGCAAGAGGATTTTCACCACACTACCCAGATGCCCGACTGGGTCAGCGGTCTGTTCGATGGCCGCATCAAGGTACCGATCGGCGGGCTGAGGCACGGCGACAACGAGCTCAGCCGCGTCATCCGCCACGAGTACGCCCATCGCGTCATTGTCGACGTCGCCGGCCACAGCTGTCCGGTGTGGCTCAATGAAGGGATCTCGATGTGGGCCGAGGGCAGTGCCGACTTTCGCGAGCGCTGGGCGCTGCAGGAGCTCGCCGGCCGCCGCCTGCTCGACATTGCCAGCATCACCGGACCGCTGGCGACGCTCGGCGAGGAGCGCGCCAAGATCGCTTATGCCCAGAGCTACCTGGCCGTCGCTCATCTCGCCGAGCGCTACGGTGACCAGCGCATCGCCGAGCTGCTTGCGGAGCTCGGCCGAACACGCGATCTACAGGAAGCTTCGCGCCTCGTCTTCCGCACCGACCTGCAAGCGGTCTTGGCTACCTACTTCGACCGACTCGCCGAGTGAATCGAGCCTCCATGAATCGCATCGTCGTCCACTACCATGAGGTTGCCCTCAAGCGCGGCAACCGCTCGCTGTTCGTCAATCAGCTCGTCGAGAACATCGCGGTGACCCTGCGCGGCACCGGGGTCAAGCGGGTCAAGCCGTTGTTCGGCAGGATCGCCGTCCATCTGCGTCCTGATGCCGACCATCCCGAGATCGTGCACCGGCTGCGGCGGGTCGCCGGCATCGCCAATTTCTCCGCTGCCTGGCGGGCCGAACGCCACCTCGACGACATCATCGCCGTCGCCCTTGGCGCGATCGGCGAGCGCCGCGGCGCATCGTTCGCGGTCCGCGCCAAGCGCGGCGACAAAAGCTTCCCGATGGGTTCGATGGAGTTGGCCAGTCTCGTCGGCGAGGCGATCGGCAATCGCACCGGCATGAAGGTCAACCTGCGCCAGCCGGAGATCGCCGTGCATATCGAGGTCGCCGCCCGCGAGGTGTTCGTCTTCCTCGCGCGCGAGGCGGGACTCGGTGGCTTGCCGGTCGGCACCGGTGGCCAGGTGCTGGTACTGCTTTCCGGCGGGATCGACTCGCCGGTCGCGGCCTTCCGCTTGATACGGCGCGGCTGCCGCGCCGAGCTGCTGCACTTTCACGGCGCGCCGTACCAAGATCGCACCAGCCGCGAAAAAAGCGTCGAGCTGGCGAAGGTGCTGACCCAATACCAGATGACGACGCGGCTGCATCAGATCGCCTTCGGCGAGATTCAGCGGCAGATCGTGGCGGCGGTGCCGCGTCCGTACCGAGTGGTGCTCTATCGGCGGATGATGATGCGCATCGCCGATGCGCTGGCGGCCCAGACCGGCGCCCAGGCCTTGGTCACCGGTGAGAGTCTGGGGCAGGTTGCCTCGCAGACGATCGAGAACATGACGGTCGTCGGACAAGCGACCGGGCTACCGCTGTTCCGGCCTCTGATCGGGATGGACAAGGCAGAGATCACCCGCGAGGCGCAGCAGATCGGCACCTACGAAATCTCGATCCAGCCGGATCAGGACTGCTGCCAGCTGTTCGTACCCAAGCAGCCGGCGACACGGATGACTCCGGTGCAGGCCGAGGCCGCGGAGCATGAGCTCGACATCGCGGCGATGATCGAGCAGGCGATGGCGACGCGCGAGCTCACGGAATTTGCATTTCCTGAATCACCGGCTCCGCGGCAGCTCGCTTGCCAGCCTTGATCTTCGCCACCGTCGTCAGAATCAGCTCGGCTTGTGCAGTGGTGATCCCAGGGACGATCAGCTCAGCCTCTCGCGCCACCTGTCCGAGGTAGGGCCGGCAACGCGCCAGCTCGGCGATCAACTCGTCACTCTCCGAGCCGATGGCGCGGCGCAGCGCAGTCAAGTTGACCTCGGCCGAACCGTAGGTGCCGCTCATCATGCTGTGCACCTGGCTCAGCTTGGCCGCTTCGATCAGTTGCCGAAACAGGCGCGCCACATCTTCCGCTGACAGGTTGCGACGCGTCGCCTGCTCGCGGGCGCGACTCAACACCCGCGCTTCCTGGCCCGGATCGTCGATCAGCTCGCCGCGGCGGCGCTTGGCCGCCGCTACCAGCGGCATCAGATCGAAGCGAGTCTGAATGCGGGCGCGCACCGCTTCGACGCAGAGCTCGGCCTTGGTCGGCGGCGACGGCTCAGCGACCCAGCGGCGGCGCAGCTGAGGCAGCCAGCCGTCTTCCTCGCGGCGGGCGAGCCAATCGTCGAGCGCTTCGACCAATGCCGCACTCTTCGGCGCGACCATGTAGACCTTGAGATCGCGGGTGAACGGCCGGCTCAGCTCGACGCCGGAGCTCTTCTGCCAGCGCAGCGCCTCGTAGCGTTCGGCGATGACGGCATCGACGCTGCCATGGCGCAAGAGCTGCGGCAGCTCGCGGTTGTCCTCCGCCGGGCGCAAACGCGCATTGGGAAAGCGTGACTTGGCCAGCCCTTCGAGATACCCGCCGCGGTTGACGGCGAGGCGAACGTTGGCAGCATCGAGCCAATCGATGCTGCGGACTCGATCGCCCTCGCCGGCGGCAACAACGGCGACAGCACCGGTGATCAGATAGGGACGGCTGAAGAGACCGGACATCGCCCGCTCGGCGCGCAAGGTGATGCCACTCATGGCGATGTCGAAGGCACCCGCTTCGAGCTTGGCAGTCAGCTCCGGCCAATCGAAGGTGACCAGCTCGAGCTTGCGTCCGCTATCGGCGGCGAACCGGCGCGCCACTTCGATATCGAAACCTTCCGCCGCCGGGGCCGGCTTGGGCGTCAGTACCCGCGGGTCGGTCAGATCGACCACTTGTGGATCGGCTATCTTGGCGACCGCGGCAAAGGGCGGGTAGTCTCCGCTGATGCCGACGCGCAAGGATTTGTTTTCGCTCGCGGCAGCGGCGCTGGTGACGATCACGATCGGCAGCAGCGTGCTCAGCCACCATCCCTTGTGTCGCATCGGGCAGGGTTGACACTCCGGATCACCAAAAGGCAAGAGATCGCGACTTATGGCGCAACTGTCACAGAAAGAGTTCGAACAATCGATGCGGCTGCTCTGCGATGCCATCGGGCTGCAGCGGCTGACCGACAAGTTTTTCAAGTACCACGGCCTGGTAACCCGCCGCGGCTTCAAGTCGGCCGAGGCGCTGGCGACGCACGTCTACACGCTATCGGGAGGCTTGCGCCGGCAGGTTCCGTCCAATCTCGCCTTCCAGGCGATCTGGGCCGAATACCTCGCCGACAAGCTCGGCGAGGAGGGGGCGGAGAAGCTCGAGAAGGTTGCCGACAGCGTCAATGCCTGTCTCGACGAGAACGAGCAGATCATCGCCGGCAAGGAGGCAGAGCTCGACAAGTCGTTGCTCGCCTATCAGACCGCGCTCTCGGCGGCGATCGGTCTCGAGCTGGCACGCGCCGATATGCTGATGAAGGCCGTACCGGCGGTAGCGGAGCGCCTGCGCAACCCGCCGCCGATCAGCGGCACCGCGCAGGCCCCGCCCGCGGAGCCGGCGTCTGGCGCGCCCGCTGAGGCCGATCCGGCAGCGGCCGAGTGACGCTCGGCCCGGACGCGCTGCGATGACGCTGGCCGAACTGCTCGCCGCGGTGCCGCACGAGTTGGTTTGCGGTCGCACCGACATCGACATCGCCGCCGTCCGCGCCGACTCCCGGCAGGTCGGCCCGGTTGACGTTTTCGTCTGCCTGCCGGGTTACCAGAGTGAAGGCGGCGAGCGGCGCGCCGATCGTCATGACTTCGCCGCCGAAGCCGTCGCACGCGGTGCGGCGGCACTGGTGGTCGAACGTCCGGTCGACGCTGGCGGCGAGGTAACCGTCGTTCGCGTCGAAAATGGCTGGCAAGCGATCGCGGCGATGGCTTGCGCTTACTACCGCCAGCCCTCACGCGAGCTGACGGTGGTCGGTGTAACCGGCACCAGCGGCAAGACTTCGACCAGCTACTTCCTCGAATCCGTGCTTGCCGCCGCCGGCCTGGCGCCGGCGTGTCTCGGCACGATCGAATACCGCATCGCAGGGGAAGTATTGCCGGCGCAGCAGACGACGCCTGAGGCACCGGAGCTGCAACGCCTGCTGCGGCTCGGGCGCGAGCGCGGCTGCAGGTCGGTGGTGATGGAAGTGTCGTCGCACGCGCTCGAGCTGCGGCGCGTCGGCGGCATCGCCTTCGACGTCGGGGTAT
>DASPMH010000664.1:0-4147 GCA_035627175.1 Terriglobales bacterium
TGGCGGCGCGATTGCGCCAGCCGATCGTAGAGCACCACTTGGTAGAGGGTATGGGTAAAGGCGAACAGCTGACCGCCGCCGGCGGCGGCGGGATGATCGGGACTGCGGCTGCCGCGTTCGATCATCGAAGATTGTCGCGCCAGACGCGCCAGGCAATCGCCGACCATCTCGAGCGGCAGCTCGGCGGCGTTGGCGACGGCGCCAGGGGTAAAGGATTGGCCGACGACCGAGGCCACTTCGAGAACTTGGACATCATCCGAGGGCAGTATCTCGATCTGCGTTTCGATGACGTCGCGAACGCTCAGCGGCAGATCGGCGAGTAGGCTGCGAGCGTCCTCGGGCAACGCCCAGGGCGAGCCGTCCTCGTCGCGCCGGCGGCGAGCGAGGATGTGATCGACGACGGCGCGCACCAGAAATGGAATTCCGCGCGAGTGCTCTTCGACGACGGCGGCCGCAGCTTCGGCGGCGCGCTCGTCGCCGAGCCGCAGCTGCAGGTACTCCATCACATCGTGGCGGGTGAAGGGCTCGACCATCAGCTGCACCGCGCCGCCACGCACCAGCGTGTTGGCCGAGGTCACGATCGGATGCGAGTAGATGCGGGCCTCGATCGGGCGGTAGGTGCAGATCACCAGGATGCGGCCAGCGCGGCCGCGGCCGACGGCAGCGACGAAGTCGATAGTCTCAGGATCGGACCAGTGCAGATCCTCGAAGGCGAGGACGACCGGACGTTTCTCGGCGAGAGCTTCGAGAAAGCGAATGCCTTCGCGTAGCATCCGTGTCGCGCTACCGCCGGCCGCCGGAGCACGCTCGTAGCGATCCCTTTGCGGCATCAGCCAAGGGATTTCGGCGAGCCAAGTCGGGGCGAAGTGATGCAACAGCTCGGTCACCAGTTGCGGTGCCTCCGCGGCCCAGGCCGCGATTGCGTCGAGCACCGGCATGTACGCCTCGTAGGCGCCGTGGCGCTCGATGCAGTTGCCGCGACCGATCAACGGTGCCTCGGCGCTCGCTGCCATGGTCCCCAGAGTCGTCTCCAGCAGCGTCGACTTGCCGATACCGGCTTCGCCGCAGAGAAAGACCATCTGCCGCTGCCCGTCGAGGCTGCGCTGCCAGCACTGCTGCAACAGCTCGGTCTCGGCGGCACGTCCAACAAACTCGGCTGGCACCGCCAGCGACTCGCTAGCTTTGACCGCGACCGTACCCGGCTCCGGAGCGATTTCCGCAGGCGGAGCGCTACGGTTCGATCGGGGCAGGAAGCGATAGCCGCGGCGGTGCACCGTTTCGATGAAAAGCGGCTGGTCGGGATTGTCGCCGAGGGCACGGCGGAGCTCGGCGATGACGTTGGTCAGGGTCTTGGGCGTGACGGCTGTGTCGGACCACACCGCCTGCTGCAGGGCATCGATCGAGACCAAGGTGCCGGGACGCTCGACGAGGTAGAGCAACACCTCCCAGCTTTTCGGCCGCAGCGGCACCACCGCGTCACCGCGCCACAAGCAGCCGCGGTCGCGGTCGAGTCGGTAGGGCCCAAAATTAAAGGGAGCGCCAGCAGCCTCCTTCATTCACGGAGGGTCCTAGCATATTGGCGCGGGCTTTCCCGCCAGAAGTGCATCGCCGGAGGCGAAAAAGCAGTGGCGCTTTGGCTGACGCCTGCGGCGGCGCACACCGCGGCGGATCATTGCCGCTCGTAGGAGCCGATGTCGCAGGCGGCGCCCATGGGACGCGGCAGACCGCGAGCATCGGTTGCGGGACAGACGTCGTTGTTGGCCGCGTCGAGGGCTGGGCTGTCGTCGGGGATGGCGCCGACTTGCACGTAGCCTTCGTATTGGTGCAGGCCGCGGATGCGGAAGCGGACGCTGTGGGCATCGCCATCGCCGTAGAAGCTGCAGGTGTCGCCGTCCTCGAGATTGTGGCCGAGGGACGTGATCGGATCGCCGCCGCAGTTGGCGCCGCGGCCGGCGTAGCCGTGCCAATTGCCGGCGAGCAAAGTATTGCGCAGCTCGACGGTGCCACCGTTGAGGTTGAGCACGCCGCCAGCGGTGTTGTTGGCCTGATTGCGAGCGATGGTGCAGTTGGTGCACCGCACCACACCGCCGTCGTTGCAGATGCCGCCGGCGCGGGCGCGCCGCGCCCGGTTGCGCATGATGGTGGTGTTGACCGCGTCGACCACACCGGTCGCGGCGTTGTAGATGCCACCGCCGCAGCCGAGCCGAGCCTGGCCGCGCTTGAGGGTCACTCGTTCGAGCTGGAGCACACCGCGGTTGTGGATGCAGCCGCCGAGCCCCTCGGGCGGCTCATTATGAAGATCGTCGAAGAAGGTATCGGTCGCGATGAAGGTGCCGACGTTGAACAAGCCGGCGCCGCGCAGGGCTTTGCCGATCAGCAGCAAGGTACGGGTCACCCGCATCGTCCCTTCATTGCGCACCAGGCCGCCCTCGTCGGCATAGCCCTTTTTCAAGGTGACGTCGGCGAGGGTCAGCGTTCCTCCAGGAGCGACATACATCACCCGGTTGAGGTACTCGCCGGAGAGAATGGTGTCGCGCATGCCCCCGCCGGTGATCTCCATCGCGCTACGGATCTCGAGCTGGGAGAACAGCCGGACATAACCTTCGGGCACGAGGATGCGATCGGCGGAGGTCGAGGCGTTGGCTTCCTCTACCGCGGCGCGGATGCCGCAGCGCCCGCTGTCATCGGCACAGAGACCGTCGCCAGGTAGCACGTCTGGCCGGTCGCCGGCCTTGAGGTCGACGAGGAATACCCCCGGCGGCAAGGGCGTCGGCGTCGTCGTCGGCGTCGCCGTGACGGTGGGCGACGAGGTCTCGGTCGGAGTGGCGGTGTCAGTCGCGGTCGGGGTGATGGTGTCGGTCGCTGTCGGTGTCGCGGTCTCGGTCGGCGTGCCGGTCACAGGCGTCGATGTCACCGTTGGGGTGGCCGTCATCGTCGCGGTCGAGGTCGGCGTCGAGGTCGATCGCGGCGTGGCCGCGGGTTCATCGCTCTCGAACGCGCCGATATCGCAACTGCTGCCGGAGGGACGGGGGAGGCCGCGCTGGTCGACGGCGGGGCAGTAGCTGTCGTTCGCGGCATCGATCGCAGCGCTGGAGCTCTTTTTGAAGATGGCGACCGGAATGCGATCGCCCAAATCGATCAGACCGCGCAGTAAGGGATCGACGCCGACGATGTCGCCGGCGCCGACCAAGGCGCAGCTACCGTCACTGTCGAGATTGTGGCCGCGGCTGGTGATCGATGCCGGGCCGCCGCAGTTTCCGCCTCCGCCGCGCGAAGCGTTGTTGTTGGCAATCAGCGTATTGGTCAGTTGTACTGAGCCGGCGAAATTGACGATTCCGCCGCCGCCATCGGTCGAGTGATTGCGGGCGATGGTGCAGTGCAGGCACTCGAAGCTGCCGCCGTCGTTGCAGATCGCCGCGCCGCGGCCGTGGCGGGCGCCATTCTTGAAGAACGTCGAGTTGATCGCACTCAGGCTGCCGCCGCTGCCGTTGTAGATCGCTCCGCCGCAACCGAAGAGCGCCTGGCCCTTATGGAAGGTGCTCCGTTCGATGATGGCAAGGCCGACGTTGTAGATGCCGCCGCCTTGCCCGCCGGCTGCCTGGCCGACGTCGCGGGCGAACACCGCCTGGTCGACGCGGAGCGTTCCGCCATTGTAGATCGCTCCGCCGCGCAAGCTGGTTCCGCGCGCCAGCTCGACGCGCTCGAGCTCGAGGCTGCCGAGATTACGGATCAACCCGCCTTCCGGCGCCAGGCCCTGGGCCAGGCTGACGTCGGCGATGCGCACGCTGGCGAGCGGCTCGATGTCGAAGAGGCGATCTAGGCGGACGCCGTTGATCTGAGTGGTACGAATGCCATCGCCGACGATCTCCAGGTCTTCACGGATCGATACCTGCGACAGCAGCACCCCCGGAGCGCCACCACCGCCGGCGATGCGAATCGTGTCGGCACCGACGCTGGCGTTGGCCTCTTCGATCGCGGCGCGGACCGTGCAGATGCCGGCGGCATCGGCACACAGCGAATCCCCGGGAAGCGCATCGGAGGTGTCGATGCGGGTCAGCGTAGCGTGGTATTGCAGCGCGGCGGAGCTACTAGCGGTGCCGAGCAACAGTCCCAGCAGAGCCGCCGGAACGCGTCCGCGGCGGACGAA